>NZ_LGYY01000276.1:0-158781 GCF_001308045.1 Shewanella sp. Sh95 | reverse complement strand
CGCTTTATCACGGATAAATTATCGACCGAAAAAGTGTTTAGATTTCAAGCAACCAGCGATTGTCTTTAAAGAAATGGTATTGGCTGCTTGATATTGGCGAGTGTCGCACTTCGCAGTTGAATTCGGGTGGAATCAGCGTTACCAGTAACAGTTTTATCTGCTGAAGATATTGCAAAAACAGGTTTAAGTGATGTTTCTGCTGTTTTAGCACAAATGCCATTTAACACTGCCGGTAGCTTCATTAGCGATGCAGGTAGTTCTGCAAGTAACCATGCTAGCTCAGGTATGCGTGGTTTAGGCTCAAACCGTACGCTAACCTTGATCAACGGTCGCCGTATTGCGCCATCTGCTACATTTGGTGGTGATGCCACTAACCTCAATTTAATTCCAATGGATGCAATTGAACGTATTGAAATTTTACGTGACGGTGCATCAGCAATTTATGGTTCAGATGCTATCGGTGGTGTAATCAACATCATCCTTAAGAAGACTTTCGACGGTTTAGCATTTGATGCCAAATTTGGTAGCCCAACTCAAGGCGGAAGAGATGAAAAGTCGGCTTCTATCACTTTTGGTAATACCAGTGATAAAAGCAGCAGCTTAGTAATCATCGAACACAAGCAATTTGATCCACTGCAAGGTGGCCAACGTCCTCACTTAACCGCTAACTGGGATAAGAAATACGGCCGTAGCGGCTTGTATGCGCCAGAAGGCACATATCGTCCAGTTGAATCTCGTCCAGTGAAAGGCGCAGATGGCACATTCGGCACACCTGTCTATACAGGCTTACAGGTTCCAGGTAAAGATTGTCCAGCCGATCGCATTGTAACCACCAAAGACGGTTCAGCTTGTGGTTTTAACCAGTTTGACGGTACTGACTATCTCCCAGATCAAACAAAAGACTCTGTATTCTCAAATATGACTTACCGTATTACTGATGAATTAGAGTGGTTTGGTCAAGCTATCGTAATGCGTGATAAATCCATCACATCTTCTACTGCGCTGTGGACTCCTAACCTATACATAGCAGCCGATAACCCATTAAACCCAACGTTCGGCACAGCTAATGCGTCAGAAGTTCAAGCTTATCATCGCTTGAAAGGCGTAGCAGACCGTTCAACGGAATTCGACTCAAATGTAGTTGACATAGTAACAGGTTTAAACCTTGAGTTAGATGCAGGCTCTCTGAGCTGGTACGTTCAATACTCAGATCAAATTGTAAACATTGAAACTGACTCTTATGTCTTCGAAGATAAGCTGCAAGAAGCGGTTGATAAAGGTTTGTATAACCCATTCGTTGAAGGTGGCAACGCAACTCAAGCCACTTTAGATACTTTCTTACACACAGCTACTCGTAAAGCAACCTCAAATACAACCGGCACCGGATTGTCATGGGCGGCACTTGCTCCAATTTCCTTACCTGGCGGTGACTTAGGTTATGCTGTTGGTATGGAATACCAAAAAATTGAATACAAAGATTCCCGTGACGCTCAACAAGCAGCAGGTAACGTATTAGGGACTTATGGTGGTGATTCTGCTGGCGATAGAAGCTACAAAGCGGCATTCGTTGAGTTAGAGTTACCAGTTTTAGATCACTTGAACGTGAAGCTCGCAAGCCGTTACGACCAATATAGCTTACCAGATGTTGGTCAGCTTTCTAGCTCTGTAAACGTACGTTACGAAGCCTTAGATAACTTAGTGCTACGTGCATCTTATGGCCAAGGCTTTAGAGCACCGTCACTAGATGACCTGTTAGGCAAACCAGCAACCAGTTACGACAGAGTCACAGATACTACTCTGTGCCAAAGTCTACCACCTGATCAACAAAACGGTAATCCTGCTTGTGAAGATAACCAATATCTGCGTAAGAGTTCAGGTAATAAAGACCTAGATCCAGAGAAATCTGCTCAATACTCTTTCGGCGCAGTGTGGAATATTACTGAGAATATCGATTTTGTTGTTGATTACTACAACATTGAAATCACTGATCAAGTAAGCTACATCGGTGCACAAACTATCGTTGACTTAGAAGCAATTGGTGGCTTAGGTGCCTATGACCCTAAATACATCTATGTTAAACGTAAAGCTGATGGCACTATCGATGAGATTGGTGCAGGCAACATCAACATGGACGGCGTACAAACTTCGGGTCTTGACGTATCTTTCACGTCAAACTTCGATTTAGGGGAAATTGGTACATTTAAGTTTGCAGTTGAAGGTACTTATGCCCTGGAATACACCGAACAAGCAAGCCCAATTGCTAAACGTTATGATGTGTTAGGGACTAAAGGTTATCCGCCACTACGCTTCAACACGACATTTAGCTATGCAATTGATGACTTCTCTGCATCTTTGATTGCTAAGTACATTGATTCTTACGATGGTGAAACGCCACAACAACAAGAAGTTGGCACGAATAAACAAGACTTCTCATCTTTCACCACGTGGGATCTGACACTGAACTACGACTTCGACAGCTACGGTAAAGTCACTGTAGGTGCTCGTAACCTGTTTGATGCAATGCCAACTGTTAACTACAGCTTAGGCTATCCAGGATACGATACAGATACTCATAATATCTTAGGTCGTGTCGTATTTGCAGGATACAAAGTGAAATTCTAATTTCCCTTTAGGAAGATAGGAAACCACAACAAAAACGGCATCCTCGGATGCCGTTTTTTTATCTGCTGTTTAACCAATTAACTGAGTTAACCTTAGCGCCTATTTACCCCGCTGCTTCAGGTTACCCCTAGCGCCTAGCTAAATTCTCGCACCTAGTTAAATCCAAGATAATGCGCGCCAATCACCAGTACGCTTGAGACCAGCATCAGCAGCAGCATAAAGCGCCATACAAATTTCAGCCAGTTACCCCAATCGACGCGGCATACGCCAAGAGTGGCCATCAAAGACGCTGAAGTGGGCACTATGATATTGGTGAGGCCATCGCCTAATTGAAAGGCCAATACCGCCACTTGGCGCGTCACACCAACAATGTCAGAAAGAGGTGCCATCAGTGGCATAGTCAAGGCAGCCTGCCCTGACCCTGAAGTCACAAAAAAGTTGAATACAGATTGAAACAGCAACATAAACCACGCCGAGAGCGCATCAGGCAGATGGCCAATCACCCCGCCAGCACTGTTAAGTACCGTATTTAACACACTCGGTTCAGTCGGTGCACCGCCGCCAAGGAGCAGTAAAATCCCCGAGGCACATCCCACTAAAAGAGCTGGCTCTAACATGGTTTTAGCGCCGTCCTTAAAACTCTGCGCCACCTTGTTAAGCGTCAATCCATTAAGTTTAAACACACAGCCAATGACGCCAGCTACCATACCCATGGTAAAAAACTGACTGGCAATCTCAGGGATAAACCAAGCTTTTACCACTACACCCCAAATCACCCATACCATAGTGAGCACTAACAATGCTAAAACCAGTATATCGCCAAGATTAAAGCGACTCTCTAATGTCGTATTGGCATGATGCTCTCGAAAATAAGCATCGGACTGAAAACTATGGGATAAACTGGGTTGCTGCTGAATGCGATGGGCGTAACGCATGGTAAAAACAATCCCGATCAAGGTGAATCCAAGCCACATAGGAAAGCGAAACTCACTGCCTGAAAGAACCGGTATTCCCGCAATACCCTGGGCAATCGCCACACTGAAGGGATTCATCCAAGAACTGGCAAAACCAATTTGAGTCGCCACATAGGTCACCATCACAGTGGTGATGCCGTCATAGCCCAAACGGATCATTAATGGGCAGATGATAATGGCAAAAGCTATGGCCTCTTCTCCCATGCCAAACACGGCGCCACCAAGGGAAAACAGCGTAAATATCACCGGAATGAACAACTTTTCATTGCCACGGGTTTTATCGATTAACTTTAAGATGCCGTTATCTATGGTGCCTGTGGCCATCACCACTCCAAAGGAGCCGCCAATCACCAGCATAAACATGATCACGCCAATCGCACTGCCCCATTTAGATCCTGAAGTTAGGCCCTCAAAGGCGAAGTTAAAAAAGCCAACCCCGCCCTCGCCTTTAAACAATGCCACAGGTTGCAATTTAGGCTCGCCCGCAGCATCCAATTGATAGGCAAAAGAAGTAGGGTCGACCACCGTCCGCGCTTTATCGACACCATCAGCCAGATAATGCACCTCTTGGGTTTGAAACGACCCGATGGGGATAAAGTAAGTCATTAATCCCGCAAGCAATGCCACAAAAAAGATGATCACTAAGGTATCGGGCATTTGAAATGGTGAGGGAGTGTGTGAAGCGGATGATGCCGGAGCAGTCTGAGCTGCTTCTGTTGGCTGATTCGTCGAAGGTGGAGTCGTCATAGATGCGCCATTTTATGTCAAACGGAAAAGGCCGCACTATAAACTAAAGCGCTGTAAATCAGTATATAAAATCTTCATTCACTTGCATGAATATGCAAAATGGTCACATCTATCACAAACAAGTAATCTGCATAAAAAAGCCTTTGCGGTGAAAAAAACAAAAAAATGCCCAGTAAAACTGGGCATTTCTATAAGCCTAAGGTAAACAGTCACTCAAGGAACACTTACCACAAACCTAAGCGACTGACTCGCTTAGTTACAAACTCTCTTACTTACTCTCTTGGCTATTTTTCGCCTTTTCAGTATGCAATGGTGACGCGAAAAAATGAGCCTGATGGGATTTTTGTGGATCGGGTAAGGCAAGTTGTCCTTGTTCAATCCACCAATAGCCGAGGCCAACAATCACGCCGCCGCCGACGATGTTGCCTAAGGTCACAGGAATTAAGTTATTGAATACAAAATTTGTTACGGTTAAATCGGCAAATTGTTCTTGGGTAATACCTAAGGAAGCAAAAAACTCAGGACTTGCCACAGCTTGAATTGTTATCCCAAACGGCACCATAAACAGGTTTGCAATGCTGTGCTCAAAACCGCTACTAACAAACATGGCTACAGGTAGGATCAATAAAATGGCTTTGGTTAGCGATTCTCGGCTGGCGAAGGTCATCCAAATACCAAGACATACCAGCATATTACATAAAATACCTAAGCTAAATGCTTGAATCCATGTATGGTGCAGCTTATGTTGTGAGACCTTTAAAGCATTTAGCCCCCAATTTCCGCCATCAAGCTCATATAAGCCCGCCGCCATAATCAAGCCGACCATCAACATGGCGCCGACAAAGTTGCCTAGGTAAACTCGCGTCCAGCATTTGAGTAACTCACTGGTAGTCACTTGTTTTTGCGCCCAAGCCACACTGCTTAAGACTGAACTAGTGAACAGCTCGCCGCCGCAAATCACGACCAAAATTAACCCTAAGCTAAAGGCGATACCGCCCACAAGACGTACTAAGCCCCATGCACTATCGCCCGCGCCCGTGGTGACGGTCAGGTAAAACACAAAGGCTAAAGCAATAAAGGCACCCGCAAATACCGCTAAACCAAAGGATTGCCAAGGCGCCTTAACCACTTTACTTTTGCCATAGATTTCGGCTTGGTGATAACAACTAAAATGCGAAGAAACCTGCACAGGCTCATAGCCATTTGATGATGTCTGTGGAGCGTTAGCATGTGAGTCTTTCATAACCGTACTCCCAAACCCGATAAACAAACGCGAACTTGCAACATAGGTCTCTCCTACAGCGCCGAGGCGCAGATCAAACCAATCAAAATTTACATTAAGACTTGCTTAAATGATGACTCACTAAAGTCACGCTTTGTAACATACAAATCGTATTCGCCGTGAAGCAGAGTTTGCCAAAGCGTGATGTTATTCACAGGTAAAATGTAAAATTTTTGAAGAGGCAAACACAAAAGGTTAATTGGTCATACCAATTTTGTTTGCATTTTGCCAATTTATCACCGCCCATCTAAGCATTATTCACTGACTAGATTAAGCAGATTTAACCTTATACAGAGTGAGTGAAGCATAAGTATCCTTCACTGAGATGGCGGGTTGTTGACTAAGTGCTGTAATCTTTTAAATAGCGGCTCAACAAGAAATCACAGTATTCGAAGCCCGACACAACAATATTCCGCATCAACATCCTTATCTTTAAATGCTTTAGCACCGCCAAGCATTCCGTATAATCAGGCCTTTTTCATCCCAGCTTTACCTGCCCATTGGAGATTAAATCGTAACCATTAAAAATCAATCGATACGGTGATAGCTTTCGCCGATTAAAAGCGCGACAGTCTGTTAAATAAGCGATAGCTTCAGCCCGCAATGGGCCAACAAAAGCGTGCTTTAATCCTTATTGTGCTAAAAAAATGCTACCTCGCTAGCAAATTTAAGATTAACAGAGTACAAACTCGCCCGTTTAAGATGCGAGACAGTAAGAGCTATGTTAATATGCTTATGGATAATTGGTCTTACCAATTTATAAAAAGAGTTATCGATAGCCGATAATCCACGTTAAACGTATATTTGTCATCTTATCGGGTATCAATAGACAGACACTTGGCGCGATAAACATCCCCAAGTTCCAGTTCCCATCATAGGGCGTCATCTTGAAGGGAGCTTTAATCAGGAAATAGCAATTGGCCTATACTCAACATGGCTTACCCCATGAGCGCCAATGACCTTTATCTCAACCAAAAGGTATTAGTACGATGACCGACAAAACTGAACTGTTTGCCAACGCATGGGAAGGTTTTACCCCTGGCGATTGGAAATCTGAAGTCAATGTACGTGACTTTATTCAACAAAACTATGCTCCCTATGAAGGTGACGAGTCATTCCTAGCCGGTGCCACCGAAGCCACAACCAAGTTGTGGGACAAAGTGATGGAAGGCATCAAGCAAGAAAACCGTACCCATGCGCCAGTTGATTTCGACACTAAGATGGTTTCAACCATCACTTCCCACGACGCGGGTTATATCAATAAAGATTTAGAAACTATCGTTGGTTTACAAACTGATGCGCCGCTCAAACGCGCTATGTTGCCTAACGGTGGTATTCGTATGGTGGAAAGCTCATGCGCCGCCTACGATCGCGTACTAGATGAAGATGTTAAATACATCTACTCAGAACTGCGTAAAACCCACAACCAAGGCGTATTCGACGTCTACACCCCAGAAATCATGGCGTGTCGTAAATCCGGTGTATTAACCGGTTTACCCGACGCCTATGGCCGTGGCCGTATCATCGGTGACTATCGCCGTGTTGCACTTTACGGTATCGACTTCTTAATGAAGGATAAATTTGCCCAGTTCAGCTCACTGCAAGCCCAGTTTGAAGCCGGCGAAGATTTATCTAACGTTATCCAACTGCGTGAAGAAATTGCCGAGCAGCACCGCGCACTGGGCCAAATGAAGAAAATGGCCGCAAAATACGGTTTCGATATTTCTCGCCCAGCAACCAATGCTAAAGAAGCTATCCAATGGACTTACTTCGGTTACTTAGCTGCGGTTAAGAGCCAAAACGGCGCAGCCATGTCTTTAGGCCGTACTTCAACGTTCCTGGATATCTATATCGAACGCGATCTGAAAAACGGTGTTATCACTGAGCAACAAGCTCAAGAAATGATTGACCATTTCGTGATGAAACTGCGTATGGTGCGCTTCCTACGTACTCCAGAATACGATGAGTTATTCTCAGGCGATCCAATTTGGGCAACCGAATCTATCGGCGGTATGGGCTTAGATGGCCGTACACTGGTGACCAAATCAAGCTTCCGCTTCTTGAACACGCTATACACCATGGGCCCAAGCCCTGAGCCAAACATCACTGTGCTCTGGTCTGAAAAACTGCCTATTGGCTTTAAAAAGTACTGCGCAAAAGTGTCTATCGACACCAGCTCAATTCAGTACGAAAACGATGACTTAATGCGTCCAGATTTCCAATCTGACGATTATGCAATCGCTTGCTGCGTGAGCCCAATGGTTGTGGGTAAACACATGCAGTTCTTCGGTGCTCGCGCTAACTTAGCCAAAACCATGTTGTACGCAATTAACGGCGGCGTTGACGAAAAACTGAAAATCCAAATCGCGCCAAAAGCCGACCCAATCACTGACGAAGTGCTGAATTTTGATGATGTGATGAATCGCTTAGACGGTTTAATGGATTGGTTAGCAACGCAATATGTCACAGCACTGAACGCTATTCACTACATGCACGACAAGTACTCCTACGAAGCTGCGCTAATGGCGCTGCACGACAGAGATGTACGTCGCACAATGGCCTGTGGTATCGCAGGGCTTTCAATCGCAGCCGACTCACTGTCAGCCATCAAGTACGCTCAAGTTAAACCTGTACGTGATGAAAATGGCATTGCCGTTGACTTTGAGATCAGTGGTGACTATCCAAAATTTGGTAACAACGACCCACGTGTTGACGATATCGCCTGTGACTTAGTTGAACGTTTTATGGCGAAAATTCGCGACCGTAAAATGTACCGCAACGCGATCCCAACTCAGTCAATTCTGACCATCACCTCGAACGTGGTTTATGGTAAGAAAACCGGTAACACACCAGACGGTCGTCGTTCAGGTGCGCCATTTGCACCGGGTGCAAACCCAATGCATGGCCGTGATGAAAAAGGCGCAATCGCCTCGTTAACCTCAGTGGCTAAACTGCCTTTCGCCCACGCTCAGGACGGTATCTCTTACACCTTCTCTATCGTACCTAATGCTCTAGGTAAAGATGAAGATGGTCGTCGTACCAACTTAGCAGCGTTGATGGACGGATATTTTGCCCACAACGAAGGACACGAAGGCGGTCAACACTTGAACGTGAACGTGATGAACCGTGAAATGCTCGAGGATGCGGTTGTCAACCCAGACAAGTATCCACAACTGACCATTCGTGTTTCTGGTTATGCAGTTCGCTTCAACTCACTGACTCCAGAACAGCAACAAGATGTGATCACGCGTACGTTCACAAAAGGTCTGTAAGCTAAATTAGGTAAGGCTGTAGTACAATGTGCTACAGCCTCACTTATTTCAACAGGAGTCACAATGGCAGTTACCGGTCGGATCCACTCAGTGGAATCCTTTGGCACAGTGGATGGTCCAGGCATACGGTTTATCACCTTTATGCAGGGCTGTTTAATGCGCTGCCAATATTGCCACAACCGTGATACTTGGGATCTCGATGGAGGTAAGGAAGTACAAGTCGACGAGTTAATGAGCCAAATCATTAGCTACCGCCCCTTCCTCGATGCCAGCAACGGCGGCGTCACCGCTAGCGGCGGCGAAGCCATATTACAAGCGGAGTTTGTCGCCGAACTCTTTAAAGCCTGTAAAAAAGAAGGCATTCATACCTGTTTAGATACTAATGGCTTTGTGCGTAAGTACACACCAGTGATTGATGAGCTACTCGATAATACCGATCTGGTTTTGCTCGATATCAAACAGATGAATGACGATAAACACATTGAACTGACCAAGGTTAGCAACCACAGAACGCTGCAATTTGCCGAGTACCTCGCCAAACGCAATCAGCCAACTTGGATACGTTATGTGGTCGTGGGTGGATTTACTGATGATGAAGCCTCGGCATTACAACTGGCCGAATTTATCAAACCCATGAAGAATATTGAAAAAGTAGAACTCCTACCCTACCACGAGCTTGGTAAACACAAGTGGGAAGCGATGGGAGAAAGCTATCAACTTGATGGTGTCGCACCACCTAGTCGCGAAACCATGGAAAAAATTAAAGCCGTGTTTAGCTCACAGGGGATTAACGCGGCATATTAAGCGTCAAGGGAGGCTTAAAGCTCCTCCCAATAACTGGCATCTAAGCGCTCAAAGGCTATTTTTAAGATGAGCGCCATATCAAGGTAACACGCCTTAGCGCCCAAGGATTGGCAATGAATGCCCATGGCAGACAATTTCGCACTCAACTGATTACTCCAGTCGAACAGCGATAACGGTAATGGATGGCGCGCACGCCAGCCTAGCCATAATAAGCCCTGCAATGGCAGGCTGATAAAAAACAACGCGATAGTGAGTGCTTGGGGTAAAAATCCCCAACCATAGGTATAGAGCTGACTCACGCTCGCTAAAATTGCCAATACTGGCATCACCAGAATGGCAAGCTGAGTGGCGCGTACCACCCGATACTCAGGAAAATACAAACCCAGTTGTCTAACCATAGGCCACGTCTTCATATAACGACGACCGTCACCTAAGGTTTTGAGAATATTGAGACTCAATTTTAGACACCTACTACAGAGGAATACTGCTTTTACCATAGCACAATCTGGCACTACGCCCCAAGACTGTGATGGCAAATTACTCGCGTGTTCCCAAGATTTTGAATCGTTAACTTAAACACAATGGCAAAAGGTTTACACATGTCTAATAAACTGGTTTTAGTACTCAATTGCGGTAGCTCTTCACTCAAATTTGCCGTCATTGACGCGCAAACAGGTGACGATCAGATCTCTGGCCTAGCCGAGTGTTTTGGCTTAGAAGACTCGCGCATTAAATGGAAAATCAACGGTGAAAAACATGAGTCCTCTTTAGGTGCATTCACCGCTCACCGTGAAGCCGTTGAATTTATCGTCAATAAAATCCTCGCCGGTCAACCTGAATTAGCCGCACAAATTCAAGCCGTAGGTCACCGTATCGTACACGGTGGAGAAAAGTTCACCCGCTCTGTGATCATCGACGAGCATGTGATCAAAGGTATTGAAGAATGTTCTTCACTGGCACCGCTGCATAACCCTGCGCACCTTATCGGCATTCGCGCCGCCATTGCGTCTTTCCCTAAACTGCCACAAGTGGCGGTGTTCGATACTGCGTTCCACCAAAGTATGCCAGAGCGCGCTTTCATCTACGCCCTGCCATACAAATTGTACCGTGAGCACGGTATCCGCCGTTATGGCATGCACGGCACTAGCCACCTGTTTGTCAGCCGTGAAGCCGCTAAAGTGTTGAACAAGCCTTTAGAAGAAACCAATGTGATCTGCGCGCACTTAGGTAACGGTGCCTCTGTGACGGCGGTTAAAGGCGGTAAGAGCGTTGATACCTCAATGGGACTGACGCCGCTTGAAGGCTTAGTCATGGGCACACGCTGTGGCGATCTCGACCCATCGATCATCTACCACTTAGTACACCAACTCGGTTACACGCTGGAAGAAGTCAACAACCTGATGAACAAGCAAAGTGGTCTGCTGGGGATTTCTGAACTGACTAACGACTGCCGTGGCATCGAAGAAGGTTATGCCGATGGTCACAAAGGCGCAACCTTAGCACTGGAGATTTTCTGCTACCGTCTAGCGAAATACATTGCTTCTTATACTGTTCCACTTGGTCGTTTAGATGCCGTAGTCTTTACTGGCGGTATCGGCGAAAACTCCGACATCATCCGCGAGAAAGTACTCAACATGCTGCAAATATTTAATTTCCATGTTGATAGCGAGCGCAACAAAGCGGCACGCTTCGGTAAGAAAGGCATTATCACCGCCGACAACAGTACTGTCGCCATGGTCATCCCAACCAACGAAGAGTGGGTTATCGCCGAAGATTCAATTAAACTCATTAGTAAATAATAAGACTCATTAAGCCGTTTGCGTCGTCAAACGGCTTTATTATTAGTGACCTACAACTAACAAACACAAGCAAATCCGCAGAGACTACTCTGCCAAAAACCATCGAACTTAGAGGTTTTTATGTCTCGAAATATTATGTTAATCCCCATAGGTACAGGAGTCGGCCTGACCTCCTTAAGCCTTGGTATGGTGCGCGCATTAGAGCGCCACGGGGTAAAAGTCCAATTCTTTAAGCCTATTTCACAGCTTCGTCCGAATGATAACGGTCCAGAACGCTCAACCACGATTTTAAGCAAATCGCCAACGGTTAATCCGTTAGAGCCCTTCGATATGGCCCATGCTGAAGCGTTGATCCGCGCCGATCAAACCGATGTGCTGATGGAGCAAATCATTGCCCGCGCCGCAGAATGCGCCAGCAACACCGAAACCCTGATTGTTGAAGGTCTGGTACCTACCCGCAACCATCCCTTTGCCGATGACGTTAACTACGCTATCGCTAAAGCCATGGATGCTGACGTGATTTTCATTGCCACTCCTGGCAGTGATACTCCAACAGGGTTAATGAATCGCCTCGAAATTGCCTACAACTCTTGGGGTGGCAAAAACAACAAACGTCTGATTGGTGCCGTGATCAACAAGATTGGTGCACCAGTGGACGATGAAGGTCGTGCACGCCCAGACTTATCAGAAGTGTTTGATCATCAAGGTGTACAACGCTCTGATGCCTCTATCATGTTCCAACTGCCAGGTAAGAGCCCACTGCGCATTTTAGGTAGCGTGCCTTACAACCTAGACTTAGTCGCACCACGCGCCTCTGATTTAGCTAAACACTTACGCGCACGGATTCTTAATGCCGGTGAGATGAATATTCGCCGTCTACGTAAAGTCACCTTCTGTGCTCGCAGCTTGCCTAATATGGTCAACCATATTAAGACAGACTCCTTACTGGTGACTTCAGGCGATCGCTCCGATGTGATCGTATCAGCGTGTCTTGCAGCCATGAACGGCGTGAAGATTGGTGCCCTGCTGCTGACTGGTAGCTACGAGCCTGAGCCAGAGATCCTTAAACTCTGTGAACAAGCTTTTGAGACAGGTTTACCGGTTTTCCTGATTGATACCAATACTTGGCAAACCTCATTAAATATCCAACGCTTCGACCATGAAGTGCCTGTCGATGATGCCGTTCGTATCGACTTAGTGCAGGAATATGTCGCTAGCCATATCGACCAAACGTGGATTGAGAGTGTCACGAAAAACTCTCCGCGGGAACATCGCTTGTCACCACCAGCGTTCCGTTACAAGCTAACCGAGCTTGCCCGTGCCGCCCACAAAACCGTGGTGCTGCCTGAAGGTGATGAACCTCGTACGATCAAAGCCGCGGCCATTTGTGCTGAACGTGGTATCGCGCGTTGCGTGCTATTAGGTAAAAAAGATGAAATTCTGCGTATAGCGGCGCAGCAAGATGTCGTTCTGGGTGAAGGCGTTGTTATTGTCGACCCAGATGAAGTACGTGATCGCTATGTAGAGCCAATGTTGGATCTACGCCGTAGTAAAGGCTTAACCGAAGTCGTTGCCAAAGAGCAGTTAGAAGACAACATGGTGCTCGGCACTATGATGCTGGCACAAGACGAAGTCGATGGCATTGTCTCTGGCGCGGTTAACACCACCGCCAACACCATCCGTCCACCGCTACAATTGATAAAAACAGCCCCAGGCTCGAGCCTTGTTTCTTCCATCTTCTTTATGTTGATGCCAGATCAAGTGCTGGTTTACGGTGACTGCGCGATTAACCCCGATCCTAATGCTGAACAACTGGCCGATATCGCGATTCAATCGGCAGAATCTGCTAAAGCCTTCGGTATCGAGCCTAGAGTAGCGATGATCAGCTACTCAACGGGTAACTCAGGTACTGGTTCAGATGTGGATAAAGTACGTGAAGCCACTCGTATCGCCAAAGAAAAACGTCCTGATCTGGTTATTGACGGTCCACTTCAATATGACGCGGCCGTTATGCCAAACGTGGCTCGCTCTAAGGCACCTAACAGCCCTGTAGCAGGTCAAGCCACTGTGTTTGTATTCCCCGACCTCAACACGGGTAACACCACCTACAAAGCAGTACAACGTAGTGCTGACCTCATCAGCATTGGCCCAATGCTACAAGGTATGCGTAAACCTGTGAACGACTTATCCCGCGGTGCGTTAGTGGATGACATTGTCTACACTATCGCCCTCACGGCAATTCAAGCGTCACAAAACGATGCTAAAAAATCGTAAATTAAGCTAACAACACGCTCAACCTAAAAGCACTGACTTGTTCAGTGCTTTTTTATTTCCAGAGGCAAATGGTCGCAAAATAGACAGCATTAAACGCTTAAATTAAAGCCAAAATACGGTGAAAATGTTGCTGATGAAAAACAAATGCTGTGAATAGACTGGAAAGTTTTATAAAAATATCCACAAGGAAAGGCCAGAAATAAGGCTTAACAGAAAGGCGTCACTTTTTAACCAGCCAATAAAGCGCTAGAGTATCAGACACTTATAAAGTATCCATCTAGTCTTCAACATACTTTTCCACAGATTCTGTGGATAACCTAAAAAGCGAATCCTTTAAGGTATGCCACAACCATTAGACAGGAGTCAAGACATTCTCGCCAAAGATGCCCATTATTACAAAACTTGAACATAGCCGCTAAAATCGCGATACTCGTGACAAATTCCTATAACTAAAAGCCATGAGAACCTTATTTTTCCTTTCATTACTGTTTTTGTTTGGCTGTGGCGAACCCACAGACAAAGAACAACACGTGCTCACGCCCGAAGAAGTCAGCCTAGGCTTTTTTAGCGCCATTTATGTTGACCGAGATGTCGAAAAAGCCAAGCAGTATGTCAATGAGCAGCTCAAAGAGGTACTCACCCACTACTATATCGCTGCCGCAGTACAACGTAATGTGCTTAGCCTGTCTATGACTAATGTCGAAATGGAAATTGATGATATTGATATCGACTTTTTCCGTAAATTTACTAAAGACGTCTTAGTAGTCGTCAAGATGAAGGGCTTAAAGGGAGGGCAACCTTGGATTGATGACAGAACAATTCGCCTGCATAAAATAAGCGGTAAGTGGATTATCGTTGAGATTATGCCCGAAAAACGTAAGGTCAATGGCTAATAGGTTGATAACGCATCAAACGAATATCCGAACTCAGATAAAAAAATAGCAACCCCAAGGTTGCTATTTTCATGTGCTTGTATTTGTTACTTCAGACTCAGAATTGTCCTGTAAGCGAATGGCTTACAGAACTTAGACCGCTTCTTCTTCGTTCTGCGCAGGTAAAGACGTCATCACATCGTCTTTAACTTGGTAGTAAGCGTTTTCGTATTCATGAACTTCCATAACAACTCCTGCTCGATTTTGTAAGGTCGCAAAGGCATGTCGTTCTATGCAGACATTTTGCCCATGAGGAAAGGGAATTTCCGTGGCGCTGAGTATACCAAAGCAAAATCAACAATTACAGAAAACTTTCAGTTTTGTTTCCAACTTAAAGATGAAATCGGTGCTTTATCATCTAAAATGCCAAAAAGCAGTATTAAACCATGAAAGACTTTCAGCCGGTGTAGGATGATGTGCTAAAGAATTGTGGTTGATAAATAAAGCATATTAGAAGATGAGTGCAAACTGAGAGCAATTGCGTAGAAAGATAATATCGATGCTATAAAAGTAGTCATCAAGGCCACTTAACCCTGATGACTACTGTAGTTTACGCTTTTAAACGATACCGCAGCACCTTTAATGATTTCTCCTCAGAGATGTCTGCAAAGGATGCAGGGTTAGGTAAACGTTCAAGGTATTCAAGCTCAGGAGCCGCCTCCGCAACCTGCTGACGCAAAAATTGAGTGTCAAGCTCTGGCGCATTTAAGCAAAGCAAGACTTCAGCATTATCGGCTAACAACTCGGGTAAATGCCTGAGCAAACGCACATAATCCTTAGTTGCTACAAAACTGCCCTTTTGATTACTCGGCGGATCAGCAACCACGATGTCATAGGGGCCTAACTTACGCAATTTACCCCACGATTTAAAAATATCGTGCCCTAAAAAACGCGCGCCAGCGGTAAAGCCATTCAGCAGATGATTCTGCTTACCTATCGCAAGTGCCCCCTTACTCATGTCCATATTCACCACTTCATCGGCGCCGCCCTGCAGTGCTGCCACCGAGAATCCACAGGTGTAAGCAAACAAATTCAGCACTTTCTTGTGGCGTGCATTGGCTCTCACCCATTCGCGGCCATTGGCCATGTCGAGGAACAAACCGTGGTTTTGACCACGCAGTAAATGTACCTGATACCTCGCACCATTTTCAGTCACGATATGAGGCTCTGGCACGTCACCCGCCAGTAATTGACTAAAGGTTTCGCCACCACTGCGGTATTGATACACCAAATTTAATGGCTGATTGGGTTGTATCACTTGCCAACGTGCCGTAATGGCCTGTTGGCAAAGGGCGAGCTCAGCTGCCTCAAGGGCCGAAAAACTGGTCAATAACAATACGGGCGCGAACCAGTCTAAGCAAAGATGCTCGCAACCTGGATAATGTCCACCGCGGCCGTGGAATAAGCGCGTGGCATCTTCACTGACTTTTATTGTCGCCAGTGCATCTATAAAACCTTGCATTATCTACTACTTCTTATCAGTTGAATGAGTATCGACAGGTTCAGAAACCGGAGTAGTGCTTGTCGATTGGCTCACCAGTTTATCATCCACATCATCGGACAATAAAATGGCTAACCAGCTACCACTCTTACTGGATTCAAGGGCAATTTTAACCACCATGGTTAAGGGAACCGACAACAACATGCCAACAGAACCCAACAACCAGCCCCAAAAAATTAACGATAGAAATACCACTAAAGTGGAAAGCCCGAGACCGCGGCCCATAAATTTAGGCTCGACCACATTGCCCATCACCATATTCGCGCCGATGTAAAGCAGCGCGGTTCCGCCTGCTGCGGCAGGGCCTAATTGGATAAAGGCCAGCAATACAGCAGGAATAGCGGCAATAATTGAACCGATATTGGGAATATAGTTGAATAAAAAGGCGATAACCGCCCAAAGCAGCGCGTAATCCACACCGATAAAGGCCAGTCCAATACCGACTATCAAACCCGTCGCTAAACTAACGAGGGTTTTAATCACCATATATTGATTTACCGATTGCAGAAAACGGTCAATCTGTTGCAGGCGCATATCCGGGTCATCCAAGGCCAAGTGCAGTTTTTTCGGTAAAGACTGCGCTTCAAATAGCATAAAGACGATGGTCAGGATGATAAGGAACAAATTCGCCATCACATTACCCACACCCGACAACATATTGGTGGTCATAGATAGCGCCATGCCAGGGTCAAAATAGGCTAACACTTGCTCCTTAGAGATTTGAATATTGAGTGCCTGTAACTTATGTAGCACCCAAGAAAACTGCTCCACCAGCTGATCGCGATATTGGGGCAACTGCTTAGAAAACTCATTGATTGAACTGCCCACTAAAGAGGCGAGCCATAAGCCCATCAACACGATAAACCCCATTAGCAGGATCACGGCAAGCCATTTAGGCAACCTATATTTAGTCATCAAGACAATCGCAGGATTACAAATCACCGCAATAAAACAGGATAAAACAAAGGGAACAACAATCGGGCTGGCGGCCTTTATCCCTGCCAAAATAATCACTACAAAAGCCATAACTGCAAAACCTTTATAGGCGGCAGTCGGCGAATTGGATCGTGTCATGGAGTAAAAATCCTTCTTGATCTTCGATAAAGTTGTTAGGCTAGCCTAAGAAATGTCTCAAACTCAATCACCTAAGCATTAGATACTAGATTGTTATTATGAAACCAGAAACCGCGATTATACGCATTAAAAACTTAAGACTGCGCACTTTTATCGGCATAAAAGAAGATGAAATCCAAAATAGGCAGGATGTAATCATTAATGTCGTTATCCATTACTGCGCCGCCAAAGCTCGCAACAGCGATAATGTCGATGATGCGCTTAATTATCGTACTATCACAAAAAAGATCATTGAGTTGATTGAAAACAATCGCTTCTCACTACTTGAAAACCTTACCAGCCAAACCTTAGCCATTGCCAGCGAACATCCTTGGGTTGAATTTGCCAGTGTCGAAATCGATAAGCCCCATGCCCTGCGCTTTGCTGATTCGGTATCGATGGAACTGTGTTACCAAAAAAATCAATAAAGTGATCCCCACTTGTCCGTTGTCGTATATTGCTTATAAGGTTTGAAATAAAAGATAGCCACCCTCACCTAAGGATTTGACGATGAAGATTTTGATAACGGGAGCAAGTGGGTTTATTGGTCAGCAATTAGTGGCCCATTTAGCCAACCATCACCAACTGTTATTGCTGACTCGCCATCCTGCCAATAGTCGGCAATTATTGGGCCCACAGCATCAATATCTAAGCTCCTTAGACGAAATTGATGATTTGAATCATATCGATGCCGTGATCAATCTCGCCGGAGAACCGATTGTTGCTAAACGTTGGAGTGCGCAGCAAAAACAACGCATCTGCGATAGTCGCTGGAATATCACCGCAAGACTAAGCCAACTGATTTTGCAAAGCAGTAATCCACCTCAGGTGATGATAAGCGGCTCTGCAATTGGCTTTTACGGCCGTCAAGGCGCGAATACGATTGACGAACACGCAGCCCCAAACCCTGAATTCAGCCATGACATTTGTAAAGAATGGGAGCGACTCGCGCTAGAGGCTGCAACTAAAACCCGTGTTTGTATCCTACGCACGGGTATAGTGCTTGGGCATGGCGGTGCGCTAGCTAAAATGCTCCCGCCCTTTAAACTCGGCCTTGGTGGGCCTATAGGCCATGGTCGTCAAGGGATGAGTTGGATACATATCCACGATATGGTGGCCCTGATCGACTTTCTACTTTGTCATGAAACTTGCCAAGGCATATTTAATGCCACAGCCCCCCATCCTGTCAGTAATGCTGAATTTTCTAAAACTCTTGGTAGAGTATTAAACCGTCCAGCCTTTATGACAGCACCTGCACCAGTTTTACGACTCGCAATGGGTGAAATGGCGGATCTGCTGATCGAAGGCCAATTTGTTCTCCCCAAACATGCGCTCGACGCAGGCTTTAGTTTCCGTTTTACTCAACTTGAGCCAGCACTTAAAGACCTACTCACAAGTTAATCTGTTATATGGCGCCATTCATACCCCGTAACTGGCTTGGTAATAAAATGTTATCAAGCCAATCGACAAGCGTTAATATGATACTGAAGAATGACTTAGAAATCAGAGATAAAAAACCAAGTATAGAATTTGTTTATCAGCTTAGTGCAACAAGGCTGATTAGACCGATTTGGCAACAGCATCAAAACATAAATACAACACAATGATTCTAAAGACTATTTAGCGACATGAACCCATTTTTCTGTTACACTTTCGCCTCTTGCTTATCGATATTGTCGTGTTAGCTCCCGCACTGAAGCACAGTTAACGCCCCAAGCAAGACCATTATCTTCAGTATTCGCCCACTCGGTGGCGATGCTGATCAACTATACCAATACGGTTCATATTCGCGCTTAATATTTCTTCTCCAACCTTGGGGATTGACAAGAATCGGTCCTTAGATCGCGCGTTTAACACTTAGCATTAGCGAGAGCTAAACAATGAGATGGGTCACCCTAACTCACCTTGAGTCGAGCGGTATTCCCACACAAACCATTTGTAAGGAACTATCATGCACACCACTTACACAATTGGCGAACTCGAGTCGTTCTTAATTGCTATCTTCGTGCTGTTTATTGGCCATTCCATCAATCGCCATGTGCGTGTTTTTAAACAATACAATATTCCAGAGCCTATCGTAGGTGGACTGGTCATCGCCGCAGTCGTTGCCTTTTTACATTTCCAAGACATCACTCTCATCTTTAGTTTACCCATGCAAAATACCTTAATGCTGATGTTTTTCAGCACCATAGGTTTATCGGCTAACTATAAGCTACTGCTTAGTGGCGGCAAGAAAGTGTTTATCTTTCTCGGCGTGGCCTCGGTCTATATTATTATTCAAAATGCGGTTGGCGTGAGTCTCGCGAGCCTCCTTGGTTTAGACCCTATCTTAGGACTTATTGCAGGCTCGATTACCCTCTCTGGCGGCCATGGAACAGGTGTTGCTTGGTCACAAACCTTTGCCGAAAACTACGGCATCAACACCTTAGAACTTGCCATGGCGGCGGCCACCTTTGGCTTGGTCATGGGCGGTATTATCGGCGGCCCTGTCGCGCAGCGTCTCATTGGCAAGCACAATCTGATATCTAGTTACGGCATGGGCCGTAAGCACCACGCCACGCATCCACAACTGGTGACCTATGATCAGCTCGAAGAGGACCAAGTCACCGCCAAGACAATCATCGAAACCCTGTTTGTACTGCTGATCTGCGTTGCGGGGGCAAAATGGTTTACTGTGTTTGTCAGCGAATATCAGCTGAATTGGCTCAAGATGCCAGACTTTGTCTATGCCCTGTTTCTTGGCGTTATCATCGCCAACATCACCGAAGTCACCCGTGGTTATAAACCGCATACCGAGAGTATCGATGTAATAGGCACAGTGGCACTGTCGTTATTCCTTTCTATGGCATTGATGAATCTCAAGTTGTGGGAAATTTTAGATCTAGCGATCCCACTACTTATTATCCTGTTGGTGCAAACCGTCGTGCTGGCGCTGTTCGCCTATTTTGTAACCTTTAAAGTGATGGGCAGCAATTACGATGCAGCAGTGATCACTGGCGGTCACTGTGGCTTTGGTATGGGCGCCACCCCAACCGCAGTGATGAACATGGGCGCACTGGTATCGCGCACTGGCCCTTCTCCTCAGGCCTTTATGGTGGTACCGATTGTCGGCGCCTTCTTTATCGATATCGTCAATTTGATTGTATTGCAGGGCTACCTCAGTTTTATAATGTAACCCTACAAGGCTTTGTAATGAAATGAACGGTAAAGTCATCATCGTTGTCATCCAATGATAGAAACGATTTCACCGCCAATAAAAAAAGCACTGGTTTATGCCAGTGCTTTTCATTTTACAAATGGGGTGTTACAGCGTTTGCCTCAGCTCCAAACTGACCTCATCTTAAGTGCCCACTTTTAATAATTCAGCGCAGGATTGATTGAGTAATTGGCGGCAGCGCCATACCCCCAGCAGCGCGACCAATAAGGCGCCGCAGACTGGGGCAATCCCCCACCAGGGCCAGTGCATATACACGTTCAGCTCAAACACTTGGGTCTTTAACAGATACAGCGCAAATTCCGCCACTATCACTGCAAGCACACCAGCAATGCCCCCCAGTAAGGCAAATTCAAGCCCAGTGGCACTACGCAGTAACCAGCCCGAGGCGCCAAAGGTACGCAGCACCGCGAGTTCACGCTGGCGCGTCGCCATTCCCGCCTCGGTTTGGGCGATAAGCACTAAGGAACTCGCTAGTAAGACGAGGACCAAAACCAGCGTCAGCGACAGGGACACCTGCTCAATGATCTGCCGCAATTGCCCCACCATGGCGCCAACATCGATAATCGATACCGTAGGAAACTGCTGAATAAGTTCGAGGATCACTGTGTTCTTTGGTGCGCCACTCCCTTGCACATCCGCATTTTTGTCGTCGAGGTAAAAGCTTGCCATCGAGGTATAGGCAAAGGGCGCCAACGCTTCTTGGGTGAAGATCATAAAGAAGTTTGGCTGTAATGTTTCCCAGTGCACGGCACGAATACTGGCGACCTTAACCCTTAGCTCTTGGTTATCAATCATATAGGTCAGCGTATCACCCAGTTTTAGCCCTAAACGATCGGCAACACCGGATTCCACCGACACCTCATCAGCAGCTTGATTAAAATGCCCTTCAATCAACTCGTTGTTGGCAGGCAAGCTATTGCGCCAAGTGAGATTAAGCTCGCGGGAAATTCCTACTCGTCCCTTCTCTCCGGCCTCGGCCTGCTCATTAGAGATCAAGGTCTCACCATTAATTTGCGTCAGCCGGCCACGAATGACGGGGTAGATATCCGTGGCTGCTATGCCCTTTTGTGCCATAAAGTCGTTTAATGGTTTAGCATCATCGGGGGCGATATTGACCAAGAAATAGTTATGTGCATTCTCGGGCAGCTGTTTTTGCCACTCGTTGAGTAAATCCTGTCTAAGCGCCAAAATCGTCAGTAACAATACCAAAGCCGCACTAAAGCCCACCAATTGCACCGCATTTTGCCGCGCACGGCGGCGTAACCCCGCAAGTGCCAGTTGCAATGGGTTGGTGGTTTTCATGCCGACACTGTGGCCAAGGCGGATCATCACAAAACCTAAAATACTGAGCAATACGCCGAGTAGCAGCACAGCCGCGACTACCGTCAGTGTCAGCGCCCAGCTTTGGGAATACAAATATCCCAACAGGGCCATCGCCCCTAAACTTAAGAGTAAATGCAGCCACATGCCGAGCTGCAAGCCTTCGAGTTGCCTTTGTAAGACTCGCAGTGGCGGAATCGCCAGTAAACGCATTAAAGGATAGGCCGAAAACATAAAGGCGCTGATAAGCCCAGTGCTGATCCCAAGCAGTAGCGGCCGCGTCAACGGCGGCGAATAGGCAGCGATTTCAGGGGGTAACAGTTGATTAATGCCTAAATCCAGCAGTGCCCCGCCGATTAACCCCAGCACAATGCCAAACAGCGTCACTAGTAGTAAATGGATGCCGAATAGTCGACGAATTTGAGTTGATGAGGCACCAAAGGTTTTAAGCATAGCCACCACATCATAATGACGTTGGCAGTAACGCTGGGCGGCAATCCCTATCGCGGCGCAAGCAAGGGCAATACCGAGCAAGCTTGCCAGCAGTAAAAAACGCTCCGCCCGCTTCACCGCGCCCGCTATCGGTGAGTCGCCAGACTGCACATCGACCCAGCGCTGGGAATTATTCAGCAGCGGTTTAACGCTATTTTCAAAGGCGCTTAAGGCGCTTTCTTCACCGGCAAATTGATACAGATACGTCACTCGGCTGCCGGGTTGGATAACCCCAGTCTTGGCGACATCTTCAATCCGCATTAACACCACGGGGGAAGAAGCGAACGGATTAAAGCCCGCATCGGGTAAGCGGCTGATTTCTTGACTTAAACGAAACTCACTGTTGCCTAATTCCAGTGTTTGCGGGTATCCCAAGAGTCCCCCTAAGCGACTCTCGAACCACACCTCATCGGCGTGGGGCAAGTCTTGGGCTTTTACATCTTGGCCATTGGCCGCTTTAAGTTCGATGTATCCCTTAAGTGGATAACCGGACTCAACCGCACGCACTGTAACTAACTGAAACTTATCCCCCGCATACACCATGGAATTAAATTGCATATTGGTGACATGCTTAAGGCCAAGCTCCTCGGCCTTGGCCAGAATGCTGGCGTCAATTTGAACGGGAGAGTCGATAATACGATCGGCGGCGATAAACTGAGTCGCTTGTCCGTTGATAGCAACTTGCAAACGCTCACTGACCCGCGCAAGACCGCTAACCGACAGTACCGCCAAGGTAATGGCGAGGATAATCAATAACAACTGCCCCTGTTGCAACTCGCGCTTAAACAGGCGCCATGCCAAATTAAGCTCCATGGGTTAGGCCTCCTTGGCGCTTAATTCAAGGTTGTTATTCACATTGTGCGATTGAGCCGAATTCAACTCTTCCTGCAAGTGGCCGTTGTCCATAACCAGTTGCCTTTGGCAACGCTTCGCCAGTTGTAAGTCATGGGTGACGAGGATGAGCGTGGTGTGGCTCTCTTGGTTCAGCTCAAACAACATATCGGCAATTTTATGGCCGTTAACACTGTCCAAATTGCCGGTTGGCTCGTCGGCAAATAGCACTTTAGGTTCACAAATAAAGGCCCTCGCAATCGCAACCCTTTGCTGCTCACCGCCGGATAACTGTTTAGGTAAATGAGTCAAACGGTGGGATAACCCCACGCGCCCCAGCATGGCCTCGGCCTTCTCCTTGGCATTTTTAACCCCGGCAAGCTCGGCCGGTAGCATCACATTTTCAAGGGCGGTTAAGGTATCAACTAACATAAAAGATTGAAAAATAAAGCTCACTTTTTGCTTACGCAGCGCGGCTTTCTGTTCTTCATTGAGCGGTGATAGGGCCTGGCCATCGAGCCAAATCTCCCCCGCCGTTGGGGTGTCGAGCGCGGCGAGTAAGCCAAGTAGCGTCGATTTACCCGAGCCGGAGGGTCCTAATATCGCAACACTTTCGCCCTGCTTGACATCTAAGTTAATGCCCTTGAGGATAGTGAGCGAACCTTCCTGAGTAGTCACCGATTTTTCGAGGTTAACCACATTAATGGCACTATTTTTTGAAACGACGTTAGACATAGGATCCTTCTTATACAAATCGTTCTTGCGTCAATTGCTAAGATGCAAGCCTATGGCAAAGGCCTTGAGCGCCTGCATCCTGTTAAGTCTATTTATAACCACGCCAGTTCAGGCGGCGAAAGTGTTGATCCTCGGCGATAGCTTAGGTGCCAGCTATGGCATGTCGGAACAAGTAGGCTGGGTGGCGCTGCTGCAAAAAAACTTACCCGAGCATGAATTTACCAACGGTTCGGTGAGCGGTGAAACGACAGCGGGCGGTTTGCGTCGTTTGCCTGCGCTGCTCGATTCCGTTGCCCCCGATTTGGTAGTAGTCGAACTCGGTGGTAACGATGGTCTACGTGGATTCCCCCCGACGCAACTCAAAAATAACCTAACCCAAATCATTACCCTAGCTAAAAATAGCGGTGCTAAAGTGCTACTGACCGAAATCATGGTACCGCCTAACTATGGCCCTCGCTATAGCCAAAAGTTCACCCAAGTGTATCAAGAGATTGCAAAAGATGAGGATATTGACCTTATCCCCTTCTTTATGCAGGAGGTTGCTCCCCATCCAGAGTTGATGCAAAGAGACGGTATTCATCCCAATGAAAAGGCCCAAGAGAAGATTGCCACTTGGATGCAACCTTGGATTGAAAAAGCCTTAACTCAATAAAATCGCTGCAATTTTAAGCTAATAAACAGCTTGCTGATGTAAACTTGTATTTAAGCGATAAAAATATGCTCCAACGCAACATTAACGCCTGAGATAAACAGTAAAATTCGTGTTAGCAAATGGTTAACCCAACAAGGAGTCAATATGTCCCTTAGCCATCAGCAAAAAGTGTACATACCCAAGGAAGCTCGTACCAATCAGTACATCACCGCCGAAATTAAAGTCACGGATGAATTACTGGCGCAATACCCCGATTACCATAGCTGTTATCAAACCTTAAGCCGCATTATTTTTAACTTGGCAGAACAACACGATCTCCGTAACGTCCATGTGATCACTAACGATAAACTGCCAGTCGTGCGTTACCATACCGAAGCGTATTGTTTCCAAACCGCTGAACAAATTCTGTTTTTTTACAATCCCGCCTATCACGAGGCACAAAATCTGTTCACTGCGGACAACTACCGCGCCCGCAAACTGCGTATTGTTTTCTTAGCGACTGGCGATGAAATCCGCAGCAACTCAGCTAATTTCCATACCCGTGTACGGGAGCTATTAAACGAATTAATGCCTAAGCTGCCGATTAACGATCTTAAGGTAAAGATCCGCGACCACCAGCATTTATCCTATGATTTATTCGCCAAATCAAAAGGTAATAAAGAAACCTACGGCTATAAACTCAGAGCCATTGCACCAAGATACAAAGCCAGAAAATGTGACCTGCCGGAAAATGTCAGCTCACTCACCTATGTCACCGTCAGCCTGCCGCTGAGTCGCAAACTCAAACAAGGTTTACTACCAGAGTCAGCAACTGACTTTAGCCCGTTATATCAACACCTTGAGGATAATTTCATCAAGGCGGCTACCAATAAGCAATTAACGCGCTTGGCTATGATCGCCAACGGCTTAACTCCCTTAGTGCGTAACAGTAAGTTTGAAAAACTCGACAGCAAGGCCGAAGTGCAGATGATTGGTTTTGACCCGAACGCAACTGAGCAGCAAGTAATTCGCCGCTGGGATGCTGATAACTTAGTCGAAGCCGCGCATTTTACTATTGTCGCGGGTGCGAAGGACTGTGATGACTCAGGCTATGGCCGTTTTATGAATAACGTTGAAGCCGCATTGAAAACCTTTGCCGCCGAGATTGGGCTAGATCCTGAGCGTGAAGATCTCGTGGTGCGCTTCCACCAACACATTAGCTACCAACTCTAGTTATTCGCTGTAGCACGACCTAAAACAAAGGGCGCATCTGCGCCCTTTTTATCTATAATTGCAAAGCATTAGGCTCATACGATGCCCAGCACTAAAGCGCCTAACTGGTCTTCAGCCAACCTTTTATCAACTTGACCACTTTATCGTAATCGTCATCAAAACTGTGGCCACCGCTTAACTCCATCACAGTGACATTGGGCTGCTTGACCTCTGGGCATAAATGCAGCGGCGCATCGTCCTCTTTACCATAGAGACAAAGCATAGGCACAGTGGTTTGTTTGTTGACTTCGGGTAAGGTTAAGTAACGAGCCGATTGGTTATCCGAGGTGACAATCTCACTCACATGGATTTCAAAATCCGAGGATTGTGAAGGAGAAAGCAGCACAGCGCCCAAGACATTCTGCCGATATTGAGCGGGCATATCATTTAACACAAAGGGAATCACTTCGGCCCCGAAGGAATAACCAATCAAAATCACTTTTTGCGTGCCAAATTCCGCCTGGTACTTATCAATAATCGCTAAGGTATCTTGGGTGACCTCTTTAGGATCTTTTTGTTTCCAATAATATTTCAGCGAGCTCCAGCCGACGACAGGCCAGCCCTGCTGTTGCAAAATGCCCCCTACGGCTTTATCAAGCGTTGCCCAGCCACCGTCACCACTCAAAAAAATCACCAACGGTGGTTTGGCATGGGATGACGCAGCTTTTACCTGAGTTGATGATTCGACAGGCAATAGGGTCAGCCCCAAATTATCGGCAAACTCATCAGCAAAGACGTTAGCAGTGAAACATAAAAGTAAAACGCTCAGTAGCTTGATTAAGGATTTCGTCATCTCGCACCTACTTTTTAAATACGCCAGTTGTACCACGACTCGTTAAGGTCACCAGACTGCCCACCACTACAGGTAAAGAGAGCCCACCATAACAAATCAAATACTTAGCCTCCCACCTGGGATTAAACTTATCCTTATACCTTCTAAGCCCCTGAAAGTTGTAAAATTTATTTCCCTTCTTATAAACCGTTTTGGCAAGCTTAGTCCAAAATGGCACCAAGGCTCTATCAGTCAATCCAGACATGGGCGCCATGCCAAGATTGAACTGCTGATATCCTTGCTGTTTGCCCCATAGCAAGAGTTCTGTAAACAAAAAATCCATAATATTACTGCCCGATAAACTAGGCTCATAGCGCATCAAATCAACCGAAAACTCTATTTTGGCCGCACTGGCCCACACATTGGAAAAAGCTACAAGCTCGTCGTTTAAATACACTAAGGCCATCGGCGTGGCGCACAGGTAAGCAGCAGAAAAATACCCAACTGAAAATCCCTTTTCTCGACCTTGCTTCGCCTTAAGCCAGCTCGAAGAAATAACCTCTAACGTTGGCAATAGGGCCTTCACTTCACTGGCCTCGATAATTTTAAACCGTAACCCTTCCCTTAAAGCCTTCGCATGACTTTGACGCAAGCTACGATACTTACTCGACTGTAAATCAAATTCCGCTAAGGGCACTATGGCCTCCTCGCCGAGTTTATATAGGCTC
Source organism: Shewanella sp. Sh95 (assembly GCF_001308045.1). Lineage (NCBI taxonomy): Bacteria > Pseudomonadati > Pseudomonadota > Gammaproteobacteria > Alteromonadales > Shewanellaceae > Shewanella > Shewanella sp. Sh95. The sequence goes on along the minus strand of NZ_LGYY01000276.1, from coordinate 131,463 downwards.
AACCCTTGTTCTAAAAAGTGGGGTAAATACCTTTGCGTGACTTGATAAAATACTGGCCAACCATCGTAAGCATCGCATAACTCCCTAAACTGCCAGAGTAAATCATCAAATTTATCTGGATTTCCAATCGGATCGCCCATCACAACCCAGCAATGTCCTGCGCGGGCATACATTAAAAATGCATCGTTATCTTCATTAAATAACAATGACTTATCTTGAACTAAAGCAAGAAATCCGTGGCTACTTGGGGCGTTAGCGACGATATCCATAGCGCAGCTTAAAGTATGCTCATCCAATAGACGGGTTTGCGGTCTTCTCATCGCTAACACGTAGCGAAAGGCAAAAATCAACAAGATCACTAGGGCAACCGCCCCACCCCGCAATGCACGGGACACATGGCTATCTTGAGAAAAAGTAAACCAAAGTGAATGATCGTAATCCACATCCTGATAGGCAAAAAATAGCACCCACATCATCAAAAATAATGCCGCCGCCAGCGATAAGGCCCAACCAAAAGAATATTTAATTCCCACAATAGAACCTTGGCGATAAAAAATCTGCTCGCAGGGCAGCATTAATAAATAAATAAGACCAAGTGCGAGGGATATCTGCCACTGAGCGCCCTTTAGTACAATAAACACCATGGCTACCAATAAGAGTTTTTGCGTTAACTCAAACGCTTTTTGATAACGTTTAAATAGACCGTGGGATAATAGCAAGAGTAAAATAGCACTCGCACTCAATATCAAACTTGATAGTTCCACAATTGGTAGCGGCACTATCTCACCTAGCCAATGATATTTATGAATAATGGAAGGGTTAACAACCGATAGCAACAACACTAAGCCAACGCCAAAAACACTAATGCTTAATAATGGTGGCAATAATTGCCTGACAATCTGTAAATTAACATTTAACTTAGAAAACTTATCCTTATTAGTTAATACTAAGGTTGCCACAAAATACATCAGCGCTAAAATAAATGGCACTATGTAATACATTAATCGATAAATAATCACTGAACTTAAAATTTGTTCGGCAGGTAAATATTGCGATAAGGTAACAGTAACTACCGTTTCAAATACGCCAATCCCTCCAGGCACATGGGCAAGCACCCCGATTGCATTGGCTACAAAAAAGATGCTAAGGACCTGTAAATAACTTAATCCATCCACCTCAGGTAGTAGAGAGTAAAATAATGTCCCCACAACGATCCAATCAATACTCGATACTAGAAACTGCTTTAGAGATAAGGAAAAAATCGGTGGTGCCAATTCGAACCCACGAAATTGAATAGACCTTTTCCACATCAGGCTAAATACAAAATAGCTAATGACACCCAGCAACATCAAGATACCAATCACTCGATTAAGAGAGAAAAACCAAGTTGGCAACGGTAAGTCGGAAAGTTGCTCTGCAGGAAAATTAATCAGAGCAAGTCCGCAGATAAAGAAAAGTCCAAGGAAAAATGTCACTGAGCAAGCGAGTACAACCTGGGTAATATTATTGCCACTCAAACCTAATTCAGAATAAAATTTGTAGCGTATAGAAGTGCCGGTCAATAATGAAAAACCTATCGTATTAGAGAAGGTAAATGCCAGGAATGAAACAGGAGCTACCTGTTGATAACTTAAGGGCGATTTTAGTTCTCTAATGGCAAGATAATCATATAATGTTAATAGTAGATAACTGACCAACGTCAATAAAACCGCTAATAAAATTTTTGATGGTGCAAATTGTTTAATCTCTAAAAAAATATCATTTAACTGATAATCCTGCTCTAAGTTATATAGCAGAAACAACGAGACTGTGAATATTATCAAACTAATAATCACACGGATCCGCCTACCCATTTTACTCTCCAAGCGCTGTTTAATCTGCAAATAAAATCAACAATAAGCATTGATAGGACATTAAAATAAAATTAACTTTATTTTATTATTCAATCCTATTTAATCGAACGATTTTTAACATAGTGATTTTGGAGAGGCAATCTAATTAATCATTCGCTTCATGATGTTTTATTCATCTTGTAAACACTTTGTTCTAATCTGGCTTAAATATCACCCGAATAGTTTAAAACAGCCATTAAGTGGTCAGCTTTTTTGGCTTAACCATTCTAAAAAAATGAATAGGTTGCATGTCCTATCCTTCACTGTACACAGCATGATTTTGGCCATATTTCACATTGCCTTTTTCAGCTCCGAGCGCATCCTGTTAACGAAATTATAACAAAAGCAGGAGCACCTATGTTCAACAAAACAATCCACTCACTCTCAGGCAAAGAATCGACAGCCAAACAGCGTCATTTTTTGCCGAGCAACCCCAATCGTAAGGCGAGTTGGCTAATGCCTACAGGCATAGCTCTATTAATGGCATTCAATCTAACAGGTTGTTTTTCTGACGATGATCCCGCACCAGTGGTAACGCCACCCGTGGTGCAGCCACCTGAAACTGGACCCACCTTTCCCGAAGGTGCAATCAAAATCCCCGCTGGCGATAACCTCACGATGCGTATTCAAGAAGCCTTAATTAACGCGCAAAGTGGTGCAGTGATCGTGCTTCCTAAAGGAACCTTTAATATCGACTCAACTTTGCTATTCGATGGCGATGTAGATGGGGATGGCAGTTATGCCAAAAACGTCACTATCATGGGCTACGGGATGAAGGACACTATCCTTAATTTCGCCCAAGCTAACTCGGGAGATGGGATTTTCGTCCAAAACGCTCTCAACATTACCATTCAAGATCTGTCGGTTAATGAGGCAAAAAACAATGGTATCAAACTTAAAAACACTAACGGCATTATCCTGCGCCGCGTTGGTGCAGTATGGGAAGGCGAACTCGATAAAGATAATGGTGCCTATGGTTTGTATCCGGTTGAATGTGAAAACATTCTGATTGAAGACAGTTATGTTCGCGGCAGTGCCGATGCGGGGATTTATGTTGGGCAGTCCCAATATATTGTGGTGCGTCGCAATATCGCCAAAGAAAACGTGGCGGGGATTGAAATCGAAAACTCCAAATATGCCGACGTGTATAACAATGAAGCGATGGGTAATACGGGTGGGATTTTAGTGTTCGACTTGCCGATCAATAACCACAGATACGGCTCTAGCGTGCGGATTTTCAACAACAAAGTGTATGACAACAACACGCCGAACTTCGCCAATGCTTCTGCTAACCCCGCAGGTGTGCATATTGTGCCGCCAGGCACTGGAGTGATCATTTTATCCACCGCAGATGTGGAAATTTTCAATAACCAAATTACCCGTCACGACACCCTAGGAGTGACTGTGAGTAGCTTTTTTATTGCAGAACCCGATATGACCTCCTTTGTCGGCAACTATGGTCAACCTGGTCAAGCGATTGAGGATGGTTGGCGTCCTGTACCACGTAATATTTATTTACACGACAACGTAATTACCGATTATGGTAGCAAGCCAAAAGGTTATTTAATTCAAGATATTATTCGAGCCTATATCATAAATCATGGCACGTTACCCGGCGTACTCTACGACGGCTTAGGGGAAATGCTTGCTAATAACGGCACCGCCGCTTACCTCGGTTTGAAAGAGACGCCCTTTGCCACTGACGGTAGCGATAACGTCTGCGCCAGTGATAACGGCAACGTATCCTATGGCCGGCTCTATGCCAACAGCAATACGGATATCAGCATCGCCGATGTGCAATATGAAAAGACCCAAAACGCCCTACTGAAATGTACTCAAGTGAGTCTGCCTGTGCATACCGTCACCTTTGCAGGCCAAGTATTTGGCTGCGGGGTTGACGATAATACCGCAGGTTGTGATGGCGGCGTATTGGTCGGTGGCGGTGGTACTATCGGTGAAGGCGAAGGCGGTCTAGTAGGCGATGGCGATCAAAGTCTGTGTAAAGCGACTGGCTCAAATGTTAGTTGGGATGCACTGCTGAAAGCAAACTGTCCTAAACTGTCGGATTACAACCTGTTTAGCGATGCCAAAAACCCCACCACAGGCCCGAATTCGGGTGGTGTCCCTTACGATCTCAACACGCAGCTCTTTACTGACTACGCCAGTAAATATCGCTTTGTGTATTTACCTGCGGGACAAAAAGCCAGTTACTCCGAAAAAGAAGCGTTTGATTTCCCTGTGGGGAGCGTTATCGTCAAATCCTTTGCCTTGCCAAGCGATACCAGTAAGCGCGGTATTAGCAACGAGAGCTTGATTGAAACCCGCTTACTCATCCATCGTCCAACGGGCTGGAGCGCACTGCCCTATGTGTGGAATGCAGATAAAACCGATGCCACGTTGGCGAAAGCGGGAGCGATTAGCAGTCAAACGTTGAGCCATAAAGGGGAAAGTCTGACCTTTAACTACATGGTCCCGAGCATGAACCAATGTAAGCAGTGTCACCAGTTTAAAGCTGATAACAATAGCAACGCCGTGTTTGTGCCTATTGGTCCTAAGGCGCGCCATTTGAACCGCAATTTCAGCTATCAAGATGGCAGTATGAACCAACTGCTGAAATGGGAAAGCCTTGGTATTTTGCAAGGATTGCCCAACCTAAGCCAAGTGCCACAAGTGCCCGCCTACCACGATGGTGACGAAGCGACCGTCGCAAGCTTAAGCGATACCGCATTAATGCAAACGGCTAAGGGTTATCTCGACATCAACTGCGCCCATTGCCATAGACCCGAGGGCAACGCCTCTAATACTGGCCTAAAACTCGAGTACTGGCGTGGCTACAGCGATGATGCAGGTTTCTCCCATGGCACCTGTAAATCACCGGTTGCCTATGGCGGTGGAAACTTAGGTTTCGATATAGTCCCAGGCAATGCCGCTGAGTCCATCCTGCACTTTAGAATGCAAAGCACGACTCCGGGCGATCGTATGCCTGAAATTGGCCGAAGCTTAGCCCATGATGAAGGCGTAGCGTTGATCAGCGAATGGATTAAACGTCTACCCGCAGCAAGCTGCTCACGCTAGCGTTAACGTAACAGTGGGTGAAAGCATGCTTGCAATCACCCACTTGCTTACCACTTCAAGACAGAGCGACCCCTGACATTGAAGGCCAACTCGAGGCCTTCTTATTTTCTAATGACATCTTAACGAGCTGATAATCCATGAAAAATCGCCAAACACTTTCGTTGGTGTTGATTATCACTGTGCTGCTCACAGCCTGCGGCGGTAGTGACAGCCAAAGCAGCGATAGCGGCCAAACACCGCCGCCCACGACCCCAACCAATCCAACGATACCAACTAGCCTTTGTGTTAATACTTCAGGGCAAGTTAACTGGCCCGCCTTGATGGCAGAAGACTGCCCAGTGTTAAGTCAATATGGTCTCTTTATCGACCCGACAAACCCAACCATACAACCACAAGCTCCGGGGTTTAGCTATCAGCTCGCTACGCAGCTGTTTTCTAACTATGCCAGCAAATACCGCTTTATCTATTTACCCGCGGGCAGCAGCATACAGTACCAAGCGCAGGAGGCATTTGAGTTTCCAACTGGCGCCGTGCTGGTTAAAACCTTTGCTCTTCCACAGGATACGGCTATCACAGGCATAGCCAACGAAACGCTAATCGAAACGCGGCTATTGATAAAACGCCCCCAAGGTTGGACGAGTCTGGTTTATCAATGGCAACAAGGTGAGGCAAAGCTGCTTACCGCAGGTGCAAGCGTGCATCATACCCTGATTAACCAAGGCCAAAGTCAAAGCTTCGATTACAACATACCGAGCCGCGCCGAGTGCAAAATTTGTCACCAAACCAACCAAGATAACAGCAGCCAAATCATTCCGATTGGCCTTAAAGCCCACTTATTGAATCGCGACATAGTCGACCAAGGACAAAGCGTCAATCAACTCAGCCTGTGGGCCAAACAAGGCAAGCTTGAGCAGTTACCCGAGTTAAGCCAAGTGGCCAAAACCTATGCAATTGACAACCATCAAGCCGATTTAACCGCCCGCGCTAAGGGCTATTTAGATGTAAACTGCGCCCACTGCCATAGCGCTAAAGGCTTTGCCAGTATCTCTGGATTACGCCTCGGTTTTTATATCGATCACACCAGTTATCAATATGGGATCTGCAAGCAGCCTCCGGGATGGGATGGCGGTGCGAAAGGACTTGATTACGATATTGTCCCCGGCAATGCTGAACATTCAATTTTGCTGTATCGCCAAACGCTCTCTGAACCGAAAGATCGCATGCCGCCTATCGGTCGCAATCTTGAGCACCAAGAAGGCGTTGAATTAATTCGTCAATGGATAGATTCACTGGCACCGAGTTTAGGGAATTGTATTTAGGAAAGTGCTGAGTAGTACTAGGGCGTGTTGACGTTTCAGGGTTATTTTTGCAGCAATGTGGCTGGCTTTTATGCAAGGCAAAGTCCGTGCAGTGTAGTTATTCTACATAAACGGACGATAACGCGGCAGAAAAGCCAGCCAAATGCTGCCCGAAGGGTTCGTCTGGCAAGCCCTTGCTCTTACTTTCTGTCATAAGAGCCGCTCGTCATTTGAGTAGAATAACTACACATCATTCCTCGTTTCGCGAGCACGTGCTTTCCTGAACGAACAAAATCTAATCTCGAAACGTCAACACGCCCTAATGTCACTCACATTGCATAGCAATGGAGTGACGTTAAACAAAAATAAATGGGATAAACAAGGATGAAATTGAATATAGGATAGCGCCGTTTCCCTTAAAGTATCGCGTCCGTTTTTAACCAATTAAGCTAGTTCACTATCCTTTAGCCGCAGTTAAGCCGACTAAAATACCCTGGCGGGTGGCCAATCCAATGCTTAAAGGATTGACGGAAATGGCTCACATCGCTGTAACCTAAGGTCTCGGCAATCGCCTCAATATCTAGCTTGTTGGCTAAAATCAACTCGACCGCCCGTTGGCAGCGCACCTGATCAACGAGACGCTGATAACTCGATCCCAGCTGAGCAAGTTTACGCCGAAAACTGCGGTCGCTCATATGCAGCTGCGCCGCCATTTCATCTAAATGAAGTACATGGGGAAAATGTGCGCGGATCGCTATCAATACGGTTTCGATAAAGGAGGTGGTAAAAGCTGAAGGCGTTATCTCTGCAAATTTAGGGAAAGGATAGTTTATTGCAAGAGCAAGATAATCAAGGGAAATACTCCATTCGTAATATTCGCAATTAAACTGCACTTTCGCACCCGTTGCCTCCTCTAAAAAATGGCAGTCTCGACCTGACCCAACCAAATTAATTTGACTTAGCGTTATCGCCTCCCCAGTCAGCTCTCTGGCGAGCCCCAATAGTGACCCAATACTGTGTAAAAACTGAAATCCGTATTGTGCTTTATCAATACGACCCGTATTAAGCCAACGAATGCAAACACTGTCATCTGTTAGACGTACCAAAGAATCAGTAAAACTACCAACTAAACTCGGGTGATTAATCACAAACTGTAAGCAGGCCTGCAATGAGCTAAGTTGAGCAAGATGGGGCAACAATACATCTAAGCTACTCACCCGATAACTCAGCCCTAATTTAGTACCAATATCGGGATCTCCACCCTGTAAGCGTAAAAACTCCATCGCATATTCCACCTGCCAGACAAAGACAAACTGGCAATGATTAAGCTCAGTCCGGCCAACACCAATATGACCACAGACTTGCTGTAAGGCTTTTTCGCCTAACTGTGAGGCAATAAAGTCGAGAATATTACGCAGCTCAAATGCGGGATAGGTTTGATCGCCTACCATCAGGTTCGTCTTGTAATCGACGCGCTGTAACATGGAATATCCTTAATGTGATTTGTTCAGCTTTTAATTCCCTAGGTGATTAGTTGTATAAGATCTCGCTTATTTTGAATAGTCTTAAACCAAACTTAATGTTAAAAAAATGTATTATTTCATTTCGCGCCCAAACAAAACAAAAACGCCTGCATATTCGCAGGCGTTTTCATCTGTATTAAGTCAATGCGTCGGCTTACATGGGACGATTTTTCTCAACTAATCGATTAAAAATCGCATTTACCGACAGGGACGCACCATGGGCGATTTTATCGGCTAGTTTCTTGCGCACCTGATAACGCAGCTTATACACGGTACGTTCGCCCGCTAACTGCATTAACACATCATCACTGGTTGAAATCGCATCGATAAGGCCTAATTCAATCGCCTGTTGACCGTACCAATGTTCACCAGTTGCCACCTTTGCCAAATCGAGCTGAGGACGATATTTGGTTACAAAAGCTTTAAACAGCTCATGGGTTTCTTCGAGCTCCTGTTGGAACTTCTGTCTGCCCTCGTCAGTATTTTCGCCAAAGACGGTTAAGGTGCGCTTAAAGTCACCGGCTGTGTGTTGCTCATAATCAATTTCGTGCTTTTTCAGCAAACGGTTGAAGTTAGGCAACTGAGCAACTACCCCGATAGAACCCACGATGGCGAATGGCGCGGCATATATTTTATTGGCGACACAGGCCATCATATAACCACCGCTGGCGGCAACTTTATCCACGCAAATCGTTAATGGGATCTCGGCCTGACGCAGACGATCGAGCTGGCTCGATGCCAATCCATAACCATGCACCATGCCACCGCCACTTTCGACCTTGACAATAACTTCATCACCCTTTTCGGCGATGGTTAAAATTGCGCTGATTTCTTCCCGCAAAGATGCTACTTCGGCGGCATCAATACTGCCTTTAAAATCAATGACAAAGACCTTGCCTTTGTGGTCTTCTTCGGCCGCTTTTTCCTTCGCCTTTTCGTCTGCTTTCAGCTGTTTTTCGTAGGCTTTAAACTGCTTCTTCGTCAGCAGTTCCTCCTTCAAACTGTGCTTTAGTTCTTCCAGTTCTTCTGAAAGGTTAGTGATCCTCAGTTCACCTTTATCCGATTTGTGCTTCACAGTGGACGCGAGGACGACAATAATCACAGCAACAATCGCAACAACGATAGTCACAGCTTTGGCCAAAAACATGCCATATTCGTATAGAAATTCCAAAGTACTCTCCGTTGGGACCTAAGGTGATCCGGTTTAATGCGCGCTATTCTAACAGCCTAAAGCGCCATAAAAAAACCCAGCAAAGGCTGGGTTTTTAGGATTTAACTCGGATTAGTTAGGACAAGTCGCGATCACACTTGGATCGGTGACGTAAATAGTGGCCTCACCTTTACCCGCAGTCGATGCATAGGTGGCTACTTGAGTCTGCATCTCTACCGTTGCCGCAGCTGCCATACCATCTGTAGAACTCTTCTCGCTTGGGTCAACAATAGAACTGTGATGGCCCTTGGCAAAACGCACCACACCAAGCCCTTTCGTCGTAGCATCGACGCAAGGTAAACCCATTGCAGAGATCAGCGGTTCAGTACCTGATAATGGGAAGTTATCGACACTATTAGGTAACACTTGATCCGCTAAGTTACCATTACCATCACCGGCGACTTCAATTAAGTGCACAGGTAATCCTGTTGCTTTTAACATGCCAGCATGGTTAACCGGATCTGCTGAGTCCACCGCCGTTTGCACAGCAAAGGCAAAAGTAGGAATAAATTGCGCGTAAACCGCCTGAACTAAAGCCGCATATTCAGGGCTGCCTGGCTCATATCCTGCCGTATTAGCCTTATCGACTAAAGCTTTGAATGTCGCCGAAGCAGTGACATTATTAAACAGTACGGGACCGAAGGTGGCTGAACCGGCAAAAGCGCCTGCTAAACCACCAGCAGGAGCAACCAAAGAAGCCGCATTAATCACATAAGGGTTAGGTAAGGCTTCACCCGTGGTTGGATTTCTCATCCCCGTGCTGGCATAGGTAGCAAAATCGGTTCCCACAATCGCACCTAAACTTAACCCCTGCGCACTGATCTTAGAGACATCAAATACTTGTGGTTGATTAGCCTGCGCAAGCCCTTGTGCGAAGCCAGTTAAGGCTAAACGCACGCCAAGGTGATCCATGGTTGCCTGACGGAAGTTATCTCGCACAGAAAGTGTGCTTGAGATATTGACAAAGACTAACGGGTTACCATTTTTAAAGGCATCCGGAGTACCAATCACATTGCCAAAAGAGGGATCGGTTGCCGAAACTTCGTAAATACCATCCCCATTGGCATCAAATGAACGAGCACCATGTAAAGGCATATCGATAGCTACCGTTGCCACGCCCATGGCCGCATAAGAACCCGCATAAGCTAAAGACATTTCCTTACCGCCACCTAAACCATGCAGCGCAATCGTGGTTGGCCAGCCTGATGTTGGTGGTGTAAAGGTTAAGCCTTGCTGCTGATAGAAGGCCGCGAGTTTAGTGGCATTAGGCATAGAAATCAGTACAGGTACCGTTTCATAACCTTTAATCGCAGGGATTGGGTTAAATTTGGTCAAATGTTTGGTTTTATCAACCGCAGTACCATCGTCTAATAGCCAGGTTTTACCTGCCATTAGCGAAGGATTAGCTAATGCATCAGCAGGGTTAGCAATACCATTAGCGACAGCCTGCATACCAAAGTTTGTTTGACTTAAGGTGCCCGCTTGCAGCGCTAATAGCACAGAAACGGGGCTATCGCCTTGGGCTTTCCAACTCCCATTTATTAGTGGTTTACCTTCTGCAGATAAACAACTGACAGAAGAACAATCACCGTAAATTGGCAATTTAATTTTTGCAGTATAGACATCCGCTAAATTTGAAACCACGTAAGCCATACCATCTGCTGGTTTTAATCCCGCAGCCTGAGCCACAGTTAACCCAGTAGGAGTAGGCATTTGTGCAAAACTAGGTGCATAGGGAGCGCCTCTTGCCATCAACAGTTTTGTGGTTTCATAAACATTTGCGACTGATTGAGTAGTGAACAAGCCAGAGTAGGTAATGGTTGAAGTATCAACATTATGTGCAGCTGCTATCCCCTTCTCATAACTATTGATTAAGGTTTGCAACATCAGTTGATCTGGCGTTTCTAGAGGCAGCGTATTGATATCCATCTTCAACGTACCATAGGTTGTTGAAGGGGCAATGCCGCGTCCCTCTGAATCCTGAATTAACTTAGTGGTCGCATAAATATAAGACTGACCCGCTTTAAGCGGTTCTAGTGGAATAATGACGACTTTATTGCCTGAGGCAGTAGAAACAAAGTCCACACCAAATTGTAATTCAGCCCCTACTTTACAAGCTGATACTGACGGTTTGGCTTTACACTCAGGATCAGAGGACAAAGCGCCCCCCACGGTAGCCTCAAACATTCTTACCGCGCCAGGCTGGGCAACAGATGCCGCCATCAGGGTGAGCTGGGTGCCATCATGATCTTTTGCTAAATCGATATCAATTGAAATGGGCGACGTAGTTGACCATCCATCTAATGCACCGAGTGCAATCTGAGGATCGGTATAATTACCAGAACTTTCACCCGGTATAGATAAAGTACCATCCTTAGTGCCGCTGAACAGGAGGTCATTTGGCAAAGGAACTTTAGAGTTAGCAGGGTCGAATACCATACGGGATTCAGGGATGAGCGGCTCCGTCTTATCCTTGAGTTCGTTATAACTGTCCTCGCCACATCCTGTGAGGCCCAGTGCTGATGCAATCGCAACACACAAAATGAGTCTTTTCATTTTTTTTCCCCAAATCTTGTTGTAATAGTTTTGTTTTCCCCAAGAAATTAGTCACAATAGCGCAAAATCTATGACTAATAGGGCTTATGTTAGCCCCTAACTCATTTCAAGTTAACGTAAAAATATTGAGTTAGCCACAAGTTTGTCACAAAGATTTTAGCTATTTATAACAAAGTTTCATTCATTTGTTTGAAACATGCGTTTAGCAGTTCAGCGACTCTAGAAGTGGCGGGCATTTTCGCCAAGAGGAATAAAAGGCTCATGTTGGAATATCAAGCAGCAAAAGATTTACTTAAAGGTAAAACTATTTTAGTCACTGGTGCAGGAGCAGGCATTGGTCGCGCGGCGGCTATCGAATTTGCCAAGCATGGCGCCACGGTGATTTTACTCGGTAAAACCGTTAAAAAACTCGAAGCCGTTTACGATGTTATCGAGCAAGCGGGTTATCCGATGCCAGCCATTGTGCCACTTGATTTAAAAGGTGCGACCGAACAAAACTACCGTGATATGGCCGACACGATCAGCGAACAGTTCGGCCATTTAGATGGTTTACTGCATAATGCCAGTTTACTCGGCGCCCTAGGTCCGTTTGAACACATCGATATTCCTTCACTTGAAGATGTACTTAAAGTCAATGTCACCGCACAAGTGATGCTAACCAAGGCATTACTGCCAGTGCTACGCCAAGCACCAAGTGCCTCGATTATTTTCACCTCAAGCAGTGTTGGTCGTCAGGGCCGCGCCTACTGGGGGCCCTATGCCTTCTCGAAATTTGCCACCGAAGGCATGATGCAGGTACTCGCCCACGAATGTGATGGCACTTCAGTCCGCGTGAACAGCATTAACCCAGGCGCAACGCGCACCGAAATGCGTGCTAAAGCATACCCTGCCGAAAATCCATTGGATTTAAAAACGGCCGAAGAAATCATGCCGACTTACCTGTATTTAATGGGACAGGACTCTAGCGATATTAACGGTCAGCAATTCAATGCCCAGTAAGTAAGACTCACTAAACGCTGTGGTATAAAAGTAAAGGGAACCGAATGGTTCCCTTTACTTTTACTCAGTCGCTGAGTCTAATTTTAGCAAAGTAAATCATCGTTTTAGACTTCTCTTGCATGTTATCACTTTGGACTTGAATATTATCGGGAACCGATACCTGCTCGTGACTTGAATAATAACTCACCCAAAGATGATCACCTTTCAGAACAATGCCAGCATAACTAGTATCGCCCTGCGAAGGTAACGTGAGCCTCTCATGAATAGCGCCCGTCTCTTGATTTATTTCAATAAGTGCAGTGCGAATGTTCCCTTCATAAAGACGTACAACCGCCATCAAACGGGATTGATAGACAAACAGCACTGGCCCACCGATGCGTTTATCGAGTGTTTGCCAAGTCCATTGCTTGAAAGGTGGCAAGCTGTGACCCAGTAAAGCTAAAAACTCATCACTCCACACGGGATCGCGCCTTAATAAACAAAAACAACTCCCTTGGTGGAATACCAGCGAACTTTCATTTACATAACCTTGGTCATTAAAAACAGGCATCCAAGGTTTAAAGAGCTGTCCATCGTCACTTTTGTAGAAACGGGTATCTCCATCAGGCCCCGCCCGATATCCCACACCATAGAGTGCATCTTGATGCTCAGTTAAACGCCATAACCAGTAACCTTTATCAGCTACCGCCTGCGGTTCGGACCAATTTACGCCATCCTTTGAGCGCCAAAGATAGGATTGTAAACCTGATTTATTGTGCAAAGTACCACCACCCAATAGCAACAACTCACCTCGAAATTCAATTAATTTGCCATCCCGTAAATCAGCATGAGCCGAAGTCAGCAGCGCCACACTTTGCCAATTTTCCCCGGCATCATGGGAGCAAAGAATACGTAAAGCGCCATCAGGAGATACGTGAGCAGAGCCTTCTCGAAATACACAAAATAATGCCCCTTGGTATAACACCAGATCGGTAAAAGCATTATGCTCACCTTGCGCCCAAATTCGCTTGACCGATATTAATTCCATGGTTCATCTCCTCGTCATCTTTAGGCTTGTTATAGCATAACCATAGGCTACAGAAAGCAAAAAAGGCCGCAAGCGGCCTTTTAACTGGGTAACATAAACCGATTAACTACGTTGACGCGTTGGCTTCGATTTACCCGTTGAGGTGACTTTATGCTTACGTACAGCGCGGCGAATTTTGGCACTCTTCACCTGCGCACGGGCCACACTGTGTTTATCTGCAGCCAGCATAGTGCGAGTTTCAGGTTCAAGGCCCGCTAATTGGCGCAGGTAGTTAACTTGCTCAATTGGCAATTCAATCCAACCACCACGGGGTAAAGATTTAGGTAATTCCACCATACCATAGCGCACACGGATAAGACGGCTAACTTGCACCTCTTGGGATTCCCATAAACGGCGCACTTCACGGTTACGGCCTTCACGTAAACACACGTGCCACCATTGGTTCATACCCTCACCACCCGCGGCTTTAATGGCATCAAACTGCGCCATACCGTCTTCTAACATCACGCCGGTACGCAGACGTTGTACCGCAGCCTCTGGTACTTCACCAAAGGTACGAACCGCGTATTCGCGTTCAACTTCGTTAGACGGGTGCATCAAACGGTTTGCCAGTTCACCATCAGAGGTAAACAGCAATAGGCCTGAAGTGTTGATATCCAGACGGCCTACCGCAACCCAGCGCGAATCACGCACTTTAGGCAAGCGATCAAACACAGTTGGACGACCTTCAGGGTCTTTACGGCTACAAATCTCACCTTCGGGTTTGTGATAGGCCAGCACGCGGCAAATCACATCATCGGCAGACTTGAGCGATATGGCTCGACCATCGATACGTACTTTTGCATCAGCTTCGATACGATCGCCAAGATTGGCAATCACGCCATCAATACTAACTCGGCCTGCAGCAATCCATGCCTCCATCTCACGACGGGAGCCATGGCCTGCACGGGCCAAGACTTTCTGCAATTTTTCACTCATTAGTATCTTGCTCTTCTGACTGTTCAGGCGTTACTTTCAAACCCGAAAATACCGCCTGCAATGACTCAGTATCCGTAAGCGCGGGTAAATCCGCGAGGGTATCTAAGCCAAAATAGGCTAAAAATTCTAAGGTCGTGGCGTAGAGTGCGGGTCGCCCCGGGACTTCTTTATGGCCAACGACTTTAATCCAATGTCTATCTGACAAACTTTTGATGATGTGGCTACTAATGGCCACACCACGCACCTGCTCAATATCGCCACGGGTCACAGGTTGACGATAGGCGATCACCGCCAGAGTCTCTAATGTTGCCCGCGAATACTTAGGTGCTTTTTCCTGCCACAGGGGTTGCAAAAACGGACTCAGGACTTCCAAGGTCTGGAAGCGATAACCTCCAGCCACTTTCACAAGTTGAACACCCCGTTCCTGATAATCCTGTTGCAACTCGTCCAATGCGGCTTTGATTTTGTCTCTGGAAACACTGAAATCCGCCAACACGGTTTCTTTCAACATTTTCACCGACAAGGGTTTCCCCAATACAAACAGACTCGCTTCAATAAGCTGTTTTAATTGAATTGGATTTATCTGCATCAATTAATAGGCCTTTACATAAATAGTTGAAAACGGCTCTGTTTGGTACAATTCCACTAATAATTCTTTGACCAATTCCATTAGCGCTAAAAAGGTCACCACCACACCGGCGCGGCCTTCTTCGACACTGAATAAACGCTCAAAGGGCGTAAACGTCTCGCTATTAAGCATGGCTAAAATTTGGCTCATGCGCTCGCGGGTCGATAACTGTTCACGCTTAACATGATGATCTTCATTGGCATCGATACGTTTAAGCACCTCGCCAAAGGCACGGGCGATTTCAAATAACGATACATCAGGCGGAATCACCAAAGGTTTGATATTCGGTGAAGGTGCCGCGATTGCTTGAAACACATCGCGTTCAAGCCGAGGTAAATCATCAATTTTTTGCGAGGCTTCCTTGATTACCTCATAGGCCTTCAATTGACGGATCAACTGGGCCCGTGGATCTTCTTCCACCTCATCTTCCGCCACCATACGCGGCAGCAGCAGACGGGATTTAATCTCGGCCAGTGTAGCCGCCATGACCAAATAATCCGAGGCCAGTTCAATACGCGCCTGAGTGAGCATCGCGATATATTCTAAATATTGCGCGGTGATCTGAGAAATGGGTAAATCGACAACATCTAATTTTTGCTTACGGATCAGATACAAAAGTAAGTCTAGCGGCCCTTCAAAGGACTCCAAGAACACTTCCAACGCCTCAGGTGGAATAAACAAATCCTGCGGCATTTCGGTCATCGCCTGACCACGAACAACGGCTAAGGGTAAACTTTGTTGCGTGCCCTGCATCCGCTATCCCCATGTAAAACAATCACCTTGAAACCGCCATTCCCAAGCAAACAGTATCAGTCTCATTAAATCGAGTTGACTCGCTTCTTCGCAAACGCGCGATTATACCCGTAATTTAATGGCGATAAAACTGCCAAATGACGGTTTTATCGGGCTAACATACGCTGCCATACACTATCGCTGAGACAAACCTGATTTTACAGAAACGGAGTCACATCCCCAGCGCCTTCACGCAGGACTTCGAACCCATCTTCCGACATATCGATGACAGTGGTTGGCTTTTCACCTAAATAACCACCATGAATAATCACATCCACTTGATGCTCTAACAGGTCGCGAATATGTTCAGGGTCCGACTCGGCAAATTCTGCGTTTGGCATCACTAAACTGGTCGACATCAACGGCGCATCTAACGCCTCGAGCAGTGCTAAGGCAATCACATTGTCTGGCACGCGGATACCAATGGTTTTTTTCTTGTCATTTTGCAGACGACGGGGCACTTCCTTACTCGCCTTAAAAATGAAAGTGTACGGCCCTGGCGTGCAACTTTTTAGGATGCGATAGGCCTGATTATCCACCTTGGCGTAGGTCGCTAATTCAGATAAGTCGCGGCACATTAACGAGAAATTATGATCATGCTCGATTTGACGAATGCGAGTAATGCGCGTCATTGCGTCTTTCTCACCGATCATGCAACCGAGGGCATAACCCGAATCGGTTGGATACACAATTACGCCGCCGGACTTCAGCACAGCCACGGCTTGACTAATCAAACGTGTCTGTGGATTTACTTCGTGTACATAAAAAAATTGACTCATGGTCGTTCCACCCAAGATCCCGACTGCCAGACCCAATCAATACCTTGAGGCTGGTAGAGATTTTTACCTAATTCAATCCAATTGCTTGGAAAGTGAAAATCACTTCCTATCGATGCAAGCAACTGATTTTGGACACTCAGCGCCACTAAATTGGCCCTATCATCCACCGTTTGCTGGCCGAGCACCACTTCCATGGCATCCCCACCAGCTTCTTTAAATTCTCGCACTAAACGCTTTAACCACTTGGTAGACAGCTTATAACCACTCGGATGGGCCAATACCGCGAGCCCACCCGCGTTGTGGATCACCTTAATTGCGCTGGCCATATCGCCCCAATTATTGGGCACATAACCCGTCTTACCACGGGCTAAGTAACGCTTAAATACACTGGGCATATCCACCGCATAACCGTGATCGGCAAGCCAACGAGCATAGTGACCACGGCTTAACGCTGCGCCTGCCGCAATTGCTTTTGCGCCTTCATAGGCGCCTTCGATCCCGGCTTTAGCCAATCGATGGCCGATTTCTTCGGCGCGAAGCTCACGTAACTCACGCTGGTTTTCTAAAAACGTTAATAACTCTGTGTGGGTTTCATCAAAATTGAGCGCCACAATGTGAATATCATAACTATTCCATCGGGTTGAAATCTCAACCCCAGAAATCAGCTTTAACGGTTCGGTCTGCGCTTGATTGAAGGCGCGGGCTTCACTTAAGCCTGCAACCGTATCGTGATCCGTTATCGCAAATAACTGCACGCCCTTTTCAAGGGCTCTGGCGACCAGCTCGGACGGCGTGAGATGACCGTCGGATGCGGTCGTGTGGCTGTGCAAGTCAGCCAAGATGCTTTGAGTATTCATGCCGTTATTGTACGTTAATTTAAGATGAAATGTGCATTTATCTCACACTTTATCCAGCAGGAACCGCATTTGACACAGTGAGTTAGCCACATGAATCCATCATTTTGAAAAATATTCAATTGACTTTCGCCTCAGGCTCATGTTTTCTATAGCTCAACTAACGAATTATTGAGACCCTTTTGAATGACCCATACTAACGCTTCTTTCAACATCATTTGGTGGTGGCACTTCCCAACGTAGCGGGTGGTGTGAAGCTCTGTGCTCATTTGAAAGTAACAGAATCAACAAAAGCCCGCAGAAATGCGGGCTTTTTTGTTGGTGCGAAAAATGTCTGCAACGCGGTAAACGGATAAAAGCGAGATAACAGCATGACCCTAAAGACATTTAATCAGGTTACCCAAGCCGATGGAGGGAATTTCCCCTCACCTCCGCAGACATTTGCACGTTCACATACGATCAAGGCCACCTTGGCATACCATAGCGATCCGCTGCGTTTGTACCAACACATCACTCAAGATGCGCCCCATACCATGTTGTTGGAATCAGCAGAAATAAACAGCAAGGAAAATCTTAAGAGCATGGTGATGACCCATGCGGCGCTGATGATCCGCTGCGACGGGTATTGTTTACGCTTTAGCGCACTGAGCGACAATGGTGCCAGTTTACTTGCCCCCATCGAGCAATTTTTTAGTGCTCGCTCAAGCCAAACTCAATGCCAACGCGATGGCCACAACTTAGTGGTCACGCTACAAAAAGACACTGAGCTTAAGGACGAAGATGCCCGCTTAAAGTCCACCTCGCCACTTGATGGTTTACGCTTGTTTGTTAAACATATCGACTGTGGTCAGACGCCAGCATTCGAAGACTTATTTTTAGGTGGCGTACTTTCCTACGATTTGATTGATACAGTGGAGCCACTGCCTAAAGCACCAAATGGTGCAAATGATTGCCCTGATTATTTATTTTATCTTGCCGAAACCTTAATTCTTATTGATCACAAGCAGAAACAAGCCGAAATCATCACCCACAATTTTAGTGAAGGTTCTGCAAAACTGGTTGAAGTGACCCAAGCCTTAGCCAAACGAGCTAGCCACATTAGCGCTGACTGCCAAACCTTAGCCAATGATATAGAACCTGCGCCCGCGCTGGTTGGGATAACAGCGACTGAGCAAGTCAATATCAGTGATGAGGCCTTTAAACAAACCGTTATCGATTTAAAAGAACACATTATTGCGGGCGATATCTTCCAAGTGGTGCCCTCACGCAGTTTTAGCCTGCCCTGCCCAAATACCTTAGGGGCTTACCGCGCACTACGTTTAACCAATCCCAGCCCCTATATGTTTTATTTCAGGGGCCATGACTTCACCCTGTTTGGTGCCTCGCCAGAGAGCGCGTTGAAATATGAAGCCAGCAATAATCAGGTCGAAGTCTACCCGATTGCAGGCACCCGTAAGCGCGGCAAAACCGCCAGCGGCGAGATTGATTTCGACCTCGATAGCCGTATCGAACTCGAATTGCGTTTAGATAAAAAAGAGCTCTCCGAGCACTTAATGTTGGTCGATTTAGCCCGTAACGATATCGCCCGTATCAGCCAAAGCGGCAGCCGCAAAGTGGCCGAGTTACTTAAAGTCGACCGTTATTCCCACGTGATGCATTTAGTCAGCCGCGTCACAGGTCAACTACGCCAAGACTTAGATGCACTCCACGCCTACCAAGCCTGTATGAATATGGGCACTCTGGTTGGCGCCCCGAAAGTGCGCGCCTCGCAACTCGTACGTCAGGCGGAAAAGACCCGCCGAGGCAGCTATGGTGGCGCAGTGGGTTACCTCAATGCCCTTGGGGATATGGACACATGTATCGTTATCCGCTCCGCCTTTGTGAAAAACGGTGTAGCCCATATCCAAGCGGGTGCTGGCGTGGTGTTTGATTCCGATCCCCAGAGTGAAGCCGATGAAACGCGCCAAAAGGCGCAGGCGGTGATTTCTGCCATCAAGATGGGCGCAGGCTTGGATGAAAGCCATCAAGCAACTGCGACCACTTCGACTGAACAACCAAGATAAGGAGCCTAAGATGAAACTCTATTTACTCGATAACTTCGACTCCTTTACCTACAACTTAGTCGACCAGTTTAGAAGCCTTGGCTGTGAAGTGGTGATCTACCGTAACGATGTTGCCGCCGACTATATTGCCGACAAGCTGTTGGCGGAAACCGAGCCTAGCGCCTTAGTCTTATCGCCAGGCCCAGGTGCGCCCCATGAAGCGGGCTCCATGATGGCGCTAATAGACAAAGTCGCGGGCAAAGTGCCTATGCTTGGGATCTGTCTAGGTCATCAAGCCATGGTGGAATATTACGGCGGTAAAGTGGAGCGCGCGCCTTTTGTCGTGCACGGTAAAGCCAGTCCCACCTTCCATAATGGTGAAGGCGTGTTTGCTAACTTACCTTCGCCCTTACCTGTCGCCCGCTACCACAGTTTAGTAGCCACAAAAGTACCTGATTGTCTTGATGTTATTGCCACCACAGAAGATATGCCTATGGCGATTTTGCATGCCGAGCACAGGGCAGTCGGTTTTCAGTTTCATCCCGAATCCATCTTAACGACCTTGGGCAGCACATTGTTAACCCAAACCTTAAGCTTTTTGACTCAAGACATCGCCCACAATACCGCAGGAGCGCAATAATGAATGCAACATCGATTCAGCCCCTGCTCGATATTTTGTTTCAGGGCAAGGCATTAACACGCGAGCAAACCGCCAGCCTCTTTAGCACCCTTATCCAAGGTGAAATGAATGAAACCGTGATGGCGGGCATGTTAATGGCGCTTAAAGTTCGCGGTGAAACCATTGCCGAAATCAGTGGCGCCGCCGATGCGATGCGCGCAGCCGCTAAGCCTTTCCCCTATCCAGCTTCAAGCCGTAGCCAAGGGATTATCGATATCGTCGGTACCGGCGGCGATGGTTTTAATACCATTAATATTTCCACCACTGCCGCCTTTGTCGCCGCAGCTGCTGGCGCCAAGGTTGCAAAACACGGTAATCGTTCCGTCTCGAGCAAATCGGGCTCGTCAGATTTACTCGCCCAATTTGGCATCGATTTAACTATGTCACCCGAGCTGGCGGGCCGCTGCCTCGAATCACTCAATCTGTGCTTCCTGTTTGCGCCCCACTACCATGGCGGTGTCAAACATGCAGTGCCTGTGCGCCAAGCCCTGAAAACTCGCACCTTATTCAATGTGTTAGGGCCATTGATTAACCCAGCGCGCCCAGAATTTATGTTGCTTGGGGTATATAGCCCAGAGCTAGTGACGCCTATCGCCCGCGTACTGCAAGCCCTTGGCACGCAAAGAGCCATGGTGGTACATGGCAGTGGTTTAGATGAAGTAGCGCTCCATGGCAGCACACAGGTCGCCGAACTCAAAGACGGTGAGATTATTGAATATCAATTAACACCGGCGGATTTTGGTGTGCCTCAAGCCCACATTACTGAGCTTGAAGGGGGCGAGCCTGCACAGAACGCCCAAATCACGCAATCGATTTTGCAAGGACAAGGCAGCGATGCCCACACCCATGCGGTTGCCATCAATGCGGGTTGTGCCTTATATCTGTGTGGCCTATCGGACTCAGTCAAAGCCGGCACCGCCCTTGCGCTCAATACCATAAAAAGCGGCAAAGCCTTTGAATTACTGAATCAACTCGCTAAAGTCAGCAGCGAAGCACAGGAATAATGACCATGGCACAGGTTCAACAACCCGACGCGCATCGCTCGGAAGATAATCAAGCATCGCAGGATGTAAGGGGTAGCATGCAAACCAGTACCGCAAAAGCCAACGTTTTAACCCGTATCGTCGATACTAAGGCCGCCCATATCGCCGCCCTTAAGTTGCGTTTTCCTGAAGACAGCTTAACCCCAAAAATCTCGGACCGTAGTCTATTTGCCGCCTTAAAAGCCCCGAAGGCGGGTTATATTTTAGAGTGCAAAAAAGCCAGTCCATCCAAAGGCTTAATCCGTAGAGACTTTGATGTCGAAGCCATCGCCTCGATTTATGCCAAGTATGCTGCGGGGATTTCGGTCTTAACCGATGAGCAATTTTTCCAAGGGGACATGGGCTATATCCCGAAAGTGCGGGCCAAAGTGAGCCAACCGATTCTGTGTAAAGACTTTTTTGTTGATGAATATCAAATCAAGTTGGCCGCACATCAGGGCGCCGATGCGATTCTACTGATGCTTTCTGTGCTCGATGATAAGCGATATCAGCAACTTGCCAGCGAAGCGGCCAAGTATCAACTCGATGTATTGACCGAAGTCAGTAATGAGGAAGAACTAAGACGAGCCATCGCCTTAAATGCACCAATTATTGGCATAAATAACCGTAACTTGCGAGATTTAAGTACCGATTTAGCCACCACAGAAGCCCTTGCGCCACACATCGGCAGCGATCGCGTGGTGATCAGCGAATCGGGCATTTACACTAACGATCAAGTACGCCGCTTAAGTCCATTGGTCGATGGCTTCTTGGTCGGTAGCTCGATTATGGCCGAAGAAGACATTGATTTAGCCTGTCGTAAATTGATCTTCGGTCACAATAAAGTCTGCGGTCTCACCCGACTTGAGGATATTCAAGCAGCAGCCACTGCGGGCGCAGTTTATGCTGGACTCATTTTTGCTGAAAAATCACCACGAGCACTCACAAAAGATGCCGCCAAACAGTTAGTCGAGCAATACCGTGCCGCCAACTTGCCCGCCATTGAGTTTGTTGGCGTATGTGTGAATAGCACGCCTGAGTTCATGGTGAGTATCGCCCAAGAATGTGGCTTAGCCGCGCTGCAACTGCACGGCAGCGAAACTGAGTTGGAAATTGCCGAGCTAAGCCAATTGCTGCAACAGGCCGGACTGAACACCCAAATTTGGAAGGCGATCAGTGTCGATGCTCAAAGCTGCGAACTTGCTGCTATGCCAAGAGGGGTGCAGCGTTATCTCTTTGATAGCAAGAATGACGCAGGTTTTGGTGGCACGGGGCAAGTCTTTGATTGGCAACTCCCCATTGCCCATAAAGCCGAGGCCATGCTCGCGGGTGGCCTCAATGCGGACAATGCTGCCCGTGCCAATGCTCAAGGGTTTTACGGTTTAGATTTTAACTCTGGCCTCGAAACCGCCCCTGGCATTAAGTCGGCAGAGAAGATCCAAGCGGCATTTAGTCAATTACGACTCTAGACCCACTTTTATAAAAAACTGTGCAAAGCACAGGCTAGCAAGAATTGAAACTCGATGGCGTTAACCTAAACCGCCATCGAAACAAATAAATAGGATAAGGAACAAGGTATGTCACAGTTAAAGCTTAACCCTTATTTCGGCGAATACGGTGGTATGTATGTACCGCAGATTTTAGTCCCCGCCCTCAAGCAACTTGAGGGTGCTTTTGTCGACGCACAAACCGATGAGTCCTTCCAAGCCGAGTTTACCGACTTACTGAAAAACTACGCGGGTCGCCCCACAGCGCTCACCTTAACCCGAAATTTAAGCCCCAATCCCATGGTTAAAATCTACCTCAAGCGGGAAGATTTACTCCACGGCGGCGCCCATAAAACCAACCAGGTATTAGGCCAAGCGTTACTGGCTAAGCGTATGGGTAAAAAAGAAATCATTGCCGAAACGGGTGCAGGCCAACACGGTGTTGCCACCGCCCTTGCCTGTGCACTGCTGGGATTAAAATGCAAAGTGTATATGGGCGCGAAAGACGTTGCCCGCCAATCACCTAACGTATTTAGAATGCGGCTGATGGGCGCCGAGGTTATCCCTGTAACCTCTGGTTCTGCCACCTTAAAAGACGCCTGTAACGAGGCGATGCGCGACTGGTCTGGTAGCTACGAAAAAGCCCACTATCTGCTCGGCACAGCTGCTGGACCACATCCGTTCCCGACCATAGTGCGTGAATTCCAACGTATTATTGGTGAAGAAACCAAAAAACAAATACTTGAGCGCGAAGGTCGCCTGCCCGATGCGGTCATCGCCTGTGTCGGCGGCGGCTCCAATGCTATCGGGATGTTTGCCGACTTTATTGATGAAGCCAATGTTGAGCTGATTGGCGTCGAGCCTGCGGGTAAAGGTATTGATACCCATATGCACGGCGCGCCGCTAAAACATGGTAAAACCGGGATTTTCTTTGGTATGAAAGCCCCATTGATGCAGGACAACGAAGGCCAAATCGAAGAGTCTTACTCGATTTCAGCAGGATTAGACTTTCCCTCGGTCGGCCCACAGCATGCCCATTTGAACGCCATCGGCCGTGCCCGCTATGAATCGGCCACCGATGATGAAGCCCTAGAAGCCTTCCAATTACTGGCTCGCAGCGAAGGGATTATTCCGGCGCTCGAATCGGCCCACGCCCTAGCCTATGCAATGCGTCTGGCGAAAGAGTGCACCAAAGAGACCATTTTGGTTGTCAACCTCTCAGGCCGAGGCGATAAGGATATTTTCACTGTGTCAGACATTTTAAACGGTAAAGAGGAATAACTAAGATGAGCAGCATTTCAAACCAAACTATCCCTCATCAAGCTGGCCGTTATCACGCCGCTTTTAGCCGTTTAAAAGCCGAAGGCCGCGGCGCCTTTGTGCCCTTTGTTACTTTGGGTGATCCTAGTCCTGAGCTGTCACTGAAAATTATCGACACCTTAGTGCAAAACGGTGCCGATGCGCTGGAGTTAGGCTTTCCCTTCTCTGATCCGCTCGCCGATGGCCCCGTGATCCAAGGCGCAAATCTCAGAGCCTTAGCCGCGGGTACAACACCAACAGCCTGCTTTGAATTGCTGGCCAAGATCCGCGCTAAATACCCTGAACTTCCAATTGGGTTATTGCTGTATGCGAACCTCGTATTCGCCAATGGCATAGATGCTTTTTATGCCAAAGCGCAGCAAGCGGGCGTGGATTCAGTGTTAATTGCCGATGTGCCAGTTGAAGAAGCCGCACCATTTATTCAAGCGGCCAAAGCCCATGGCATTGCGCCAATTTTTATTGCGCCGCCCAATGCCGACAGTGACACCCTTGCGAAGGTCAGCCAAAGTGGTGAAGGCTATACCTATCTATTGTCCCGCGCTGGCGTAACAGGTACAGACACTAAGGCAGGTACGCCCGTTGAAGAAATTTTAGCTAAGCTGCAAGCATTTAATGCGCCGCCACCGCTATTAGGCTTTGGGATTGCAGAGCCTGCTCAAGTGAGCGCCGCCATTCAAGCAGGCGCCGCGGGTGCAATTTCTGGCTCGGCCGTGGTGAAAATTATCGAAACCTATCAACAGGATGAAGTGAAACTGCTCGCAGCATTAGGCGATTTTACCCGCGCGATGAAAGCGGCAACCTAATCTATTCATCTGAATAACATCCCGATTTAGGGCCAAATCAGCAGAGTTGGCCCTTTTTTATATATTCCCCATAGCAGTAACAACCATGGCTAGCACAGAATCAACAGCATCTTAAAACTGTCAAACCCAAGGCTTATATTAGGATCTATGTCTCATGCGTTTACGAGATAAATGTTAATATAGCGCAAATAATATCGACGCTTTTGTTATGGTAAATGGACTTTATATGCAGTATCGGATCTATATTCTCGACGTCACACCTTGGGGCTGTGGTTTTCAAGGTGAAGTCGCTGCCCAATGGGATAATGGCGCTCCAGTGTGGTTTTACTATCAAGGCAATGATCAACAAGCTAAGCAACGTTTCCCCGTCAATCAATGGGTGACGGTTGAACTGTTTGGCCGTTTAGCCAAGGCAAATTTGCAAACCGACATTATTGAACATCGCCAAAGTCTGCAATTCCCCAAACATAATTGTCACTTTGAGGCCTCGGGACAAATTGTTGAAATCACCCAAACGCCTGATGATACTGTGTATTTACTGCAATCAAGTTTCACCCTACCCTTTGATAATGAACTCGGTACCTCACCAATTTCTCGCGGTCATTGGGTCAACGTTACTGGGGAATTATGGGCAACCAATTGGCAAGCCTAGGCGATAAAACGATTAGTTCTGATTATTCACCCAACGCAAAACGACCAGTATCGGTCTGTATCACCATAGCTTTTGCCGTGTTTTGCTCCTAAAATGGCGAACGGATTGCGCTTTGGGTTTACATAAATACATGTAAATCTTAAGCACTAATCAGCAAGCTCTTTCGCCTAAGTCACACCCTGTTGAGGTTTCCATGTCCAGCTTACACTCTGTACCAACAAATAAAAGCCGCACTATTTTTGGTACACCAAAGTTACCCGCAAAATACGCCACAGTTGTGATGCCATTTTTTCTTTCTATTTTAATGAGTTGTATCGTTTCTGGGATCAGTACTTTTAATGGTGTCGGCGCATCAGCACAATTTGTTGAGCTCTGGTTGAGCGCATGGTTTATCTCTTGGGTGGTGGCATTCCCGACTCTGCTGATGGTATTGCCCCTAGTGCGTAAACTTACCGCCGCTTTTGTGCAATTACCTTAGGCCTTTGCTTCTCCCCCTGCTTTTGACTCCACAAAAAGCCATTTTTAAGATGGCTTTTACGTTTGCTTATCCACTCTTTTATGGCTGACTAGCAGTGTTAATTGACGAACTAATTCGGATTTACAGTCGATTTACACTCAGCAGTTATTCACACTTTCGTTGCCTCCTCAAAAGCCACTAAAAGCAATTAGAGCAAAATCTCTCCAACCAAAAAAACAACTTAATCAACTGTTTTTAAATAAATATTATTTTTGTTGATATATTTAGACACCTCTTAAACCTTCCTTCTTCCCCATTGATCAACTCACTGACAAACCGTATTTCAGCCTTTTATTTGACAGTCAAAAGTACGACTCATCCGACAAGCGGCAAATGAGAATGATTTGCATTTGTAATTTTTATAATGCTAATTTATTCCTCGTTGCACTGAGCGAGTAATAGCAAAACAAGCGGTAAAGCTCCTGTTCGGCAGCACAAAAGAATGATTCATAAAGTAACAGTAGAGAGGTCCACTCATCTACTCATCCATCAGTCGATGGTGGCTGCAACCGTTTTAATAGGAATTCAAGGAGGCGTAAGTGACTACCCCAAAAAAGGAAACTGATCGTACGATTTACGATCTACTCGGCATTGGCATAGGCCCATTTAATCTAGGACTGGCGGCTCTATGTGAACCTCTTAATAACTTCAGCTGTTTATTTTTAGATACTAAAACCGAGTTTGATTGGCACCCGGGTATGCTGATCAACTCCTCTCGATTACAAACACCTTTTATGTCCGATTTGGTCACTATGGCCGATCCGACAAGTCGTTTTAGTTATCTTAACTTTGCCAAACAAACAGGCCGACTCTATTCCTTTTATATCCGTGAAAACTTCTTTCTCCCAAGGCATGAATATAACCAATATTGCCAATGGGTTAGTACACAACTATCCAATCTGAGATTCAGTTTTAAGGTCACACAATTAGATTACAACGCCGGTGAAGGCATCTACCATGTTACGGGAGTAGATAGACGCAGTGGTAAACCCCACACTTATCTCTGCCGCAAACTGGTATTAGGTACTGGCACGACTCCCTATCTACCCGATAATTGCCCAATTCAAGACCCGCGTGTCATGCACAGCGCCAGCTATATCCGGCAAAAAGCCTACTTGCAAAGCCAAAGTGCTATCACAGTGATTGGCAGTGGCCAAAGTGCTGCGGAAATCTTTTACGATCTTCTACAAGATATTGAAATATATGGTTATCAATTAAATTGGATGACCCGCTCGCCACGCTTTTATCCGCTGGAATACACCAAACTCACCCTAGAGATGACCTCGCCAGATTATGTTGATTATTTCCACGAGCTGTCGCCGGAAAAACGCCATCACTTAATCGCAGAGCAAAAGTCACTCTACAAGGGGATCAATGCCGAGCTAATCAACGATATTTATGACCTCCTTTACCAAAAGCGTTTAGTCAGCGATATCCAATGCCAGCTGCTGACTAACGTGGCACTGACAGCAATCGACACCTCGGGCGACAAGCTGACACTCAAGTTCAACCACCTCGAGCAAGAATATGCCTTCGAGCAACTGACAGGTGCCGTCGTCTTAGGCACTGGCTATCAATATCGTTTACCTGATTTTATTCAAGGAATTAAATCACAAATCGAATTTGATGATCGTGGCCAACTCGCCATCCAGCGTGACTATGGCATCGATGTCAGAGGCGATATTTTTATCCAAAATGCGGGCCTACATACCCATGGCATTAGTTCACCCGATTTGGGTATGGGCTGCTATCGCAATGCCATCATTCTGCAAGCGGTTTTAGGTTACGCCCCCTATCCGATTGAAACGCGGATCGCCTTCCAAACCTTTGACCCCAACAACATCAACGACGCGAAAAACCAACCCGTCGAAAGCAACACTCACTCAGCGGTTGCGTCTTCTAAGCCTTGTCAGGAGTTAAATCCGTCAGCCAAGCCCACGCAACAACCCAGTAATGAGCCACAAACCGTGCTACGGATAAGCCCTTCTGGTGGCAGTACATCGGCCTTAATGGCACCGAATAAGGAGGCACTGTAATGGCCAGCCAATGGAGCCAACGCTGTTTAGATTTGCTCTCAAAACAGATTGTAATCAATGAGTTTGTGCTTAAACCACTGAACCTTGAGCAAGACATTGCCATGCTGCAATCATGGCTTAACCAAGACTATGCCAAGTTTTGGGGCATGCAGGGGATGAGTCTTGATGCACTTGCTCAAGCGATGGCGCCAAGCGAGCACAAGCTCTCGCTGATCGGTGAATGGCAAACCAAACCGCTGTTTATGGTGGAGTTATACGATCCCTCCCATGACGAAATTGGCCTGCACTATCAGGTTAAGCCGCTCGATTGCGGTATGCATTTAATCCTTGCGCCGATTGAAGGCAAACCCGTTCATGGCTTATCCCGCCAAGTGATGGAGGCTATCGCCCAACTTGTCCTTGAAACCCTCGCGTTTACGCGACTGGTAGTCGAGCCAGATCAGCAAAATCACAAAATTCACCGCTTAAATTGCCAGATTGGGATCCGCTACCAAAAAGCCATCCAACTCAGTACCAAAGCTGCGTTTTTAGGTTTTTGCAGTGCCCAAAGCCGCCAGACGGCAACTCAAGCCGCCCCCCAATTGCCGAGTAAAAATCGTCCTGTTACCCAGTCACTTTTAACCTTATCACTTTGTAGGTGAACCGATGAACTTAGCCACTAACGCCTTATTACTCAAACGATGCGCCCAAACCGAGTTGCCGAATATCGAGGCCTTACCCTCTTACGCCCATGTGCCCGTCCATTTAACGCCCCAACATTGGCAGGCAGCCAATCGCCATTTAGTGAAAAAAATCCTCTGTGAGTTTACCCATGAGAAGCTCATCACCCCACAGATTTACGCCCAAGGCGCAAAGGTAAATCACTATGAGCTCAGGTTAAATCACTGCACGTATTACTTTAGCGCGCGCCATTATCAGCTCGACCACCTTGATATCGCGACAGATTCTATCCGAGTCACCAGTGCGGGCACTGAAAGACCCCTCGATGCCATGAGGCTGATAATCAGCTTAAAAAATGTGCTTGGCATCAGTGAAACCCTGTTGCCCACTTATCTTGAAGAAATCACCAGCACCCTCTACAGCAAGGCCTACAAGTTGGCCCATCAAGCCATCCCCGCCGCTACACTCGCTAAGGCCGATTATCAAACTATTGAGGCGGGCATGACCGAGGGGCATCCGGTGTTTATTGCCAACAATGGCCGCATTGGTTTTGATATGCAGGACTATTACCAATTTGCCCCCGAGAGTGCCAGCGCGCTTCAGCTAGTGTGGATTGCGGTGCGTAAGGACAAAACCACCTTCTCCTCCCTCGAAGGATTAGACCATGATACCTTGCTAAAACAGGAGCTTGGTGAACAGTTCACCGAGTTTCAACAACACTTAAGCGCACTGGGGCAAGCGGCCAATAGCTTTTATTTTATGCCCGTTCATCCGTGGCAATGGCGCGAAAAGATTGCCCGCACCTTTGCCGGCGAAATCGCCCGCGGCGACATTATTTACCTTGGCCAAAGCCAAGATTGCTACCAAGTTCAGCAATCGATCCGCACCTTCTTTAACTTAAGTGCGCCGCAAAAATGCTACGTCAAAACCGCGCTTTCTATCTTAAATATGGGCTTTATGCGCGGGCTTTCGCCGCTGTATATGAGCTGCACCCCGCAGATCAACGCTTGGGTAGCCAACCTTATCGAAAGCGACAGCTATTTTGCCGAGCAAGGTTTTGTGATCCTCAAAGAAATCGCCGCGATTGGTTATCACCACAGGTATTACGAAGAGGCACTCACCCAAGATAGCGCCTATAAGAAAATGCTGTCGGCGCTATGGCGTGAGAGCCCACTACCGCATATTGAGCCACAGCAAACCCTGATGACCATGGCAGCGCTATTACACATAGATCATCAAGAACAGGCACTTATTACTGCGCTAATTGAGCACTCAGGCTTAAGCGCCAAGGAGTGGGTCAAGCGCTATCTCAAGCTCTACTTATCGCCGCTACTGCACGCTTTCTTTGCCTATGATCTGGTGTTTATGCCCCATGGCGAGAACCTGATTTTAGTGCTTGATGCCGGTATCCCAGTCAAAATATTGATGAAGGATATCGGCGAAGAAGTCGCAGTACTCAACGGTAGCGAGCCACTACCTAAAGAGGTGCAACGCCTGGCGGTCGAGCTTGAAGAAGAGATGAAGCTCAACTATATCTTGCTCGATATTTTTGACTGTATTTTCCGTTACTTAGCGCCAATTCTGGATAAGCAAACCGCGGTGAGCGAAGCGCTATTTTGGGAGTTGGTGGCAGACAATGTACGCGACTATCAAGCGCAGCATCCGCAGTTGGCGGACAAGTTTGCACAATACGATCTCTTTAAAGACAGCTTCGTCCGCACTTGCCTGAATCGCATTCAGCTTAATAACAACCAGCAGATGATTGACCTTGCCGACCGAGAAAAAAATCTACGCTTTGCGGGCGGACTTGATAATCCGCTGGCCGCCTTCAGGCAAAGCCATGCCATTGGCTCAGCAAATAAGAAGCTAAAACCCTAAAGCATTTTCAACCTTGAGTGGGCCTGCGCCCACCCTGGGCACTCATCTGTGCCCAAAAACAACCTAGTCAATCAAACCGCCAAAATGGAATTTAAGATCATTATTATGAAAACCTTCGCCCTCAACCGACTCGCTGCTCACTGCCAACTCGCCATCACACGCCCAGAGCTTATCCTCTGCTCAGCCATACTCAGCATGCCCTATGCTTATGCAGATACTAGCGATACCCAGAAAAAATCCACCAAAGACATTGAAATTATTAATGTCGTTGGTGCTAAGGATCTCCACGATAAGCGCTACAAAACCCCAGCGATGAACACGGCAACAGGCCTAGATTTGTCTTATTTAGAGACGCCGCAATCCGTCACCTCGGTCACTCGCCAAATGATGCAAGATCAGCAGTTAAACAGTGTGATTGAAGCTATGACCAGCGTTGCCGGTATCAATGCCCGGCCGATGGATAACGACAGATACAGCATCAGCTCGCGCGGGATTGCGGTCACCAGCATTCTGTACGATGGCGTGCCAACCACCTATGACACCCGTTTTAACTACGGCGATAACCTTATCGATACCGCCATCTACGAGCGGGTGGAGATTGTCCGTGGCGCCACAGGGTTAATGACAGGTGCGGGTAATCCCTCGGCCGCAATTAACCTTATTCGTAAACGCCCAACGCAAGAATTTATGGGCAGCACTTCAGTGAGTGTCGGCTCATGGAACAATCTGCGTGGCATGGTCGATTTATCCAGCGGCTTAAACGACAGTGGCAACATTCGCGGTCGTGTTGTCGCCGCCTATCAGGATAAAGAATCCTTCCAAGACAGATACCAGCAGCAACGCACCACCCTCTATGGCATTGTTGAAACCGATATTAGCGACAGCACACTGATGACCTTAGGAGTCGATTATCAAGACACCACGCCCGAAGCCACTATGTCCGGCGGTCTGCCGCTGTTCCACAGTGATGGCAGCCGTACAAATTACGATCGCGCTACCTCCACGGCCCCCGATTGGGCCTCGGCGCATACCCAAGGGCTCAATACCTTCGCCAGCCTTGAACATCGTTTTGATAACGGTTGGGAGCTAAAAGGCACCTACAGTTATGGCGATAACTCACTGGAATATAATGTGCTGTGGGCTACGGGTTATCCAGATCCTGTGACCAATCTTGGTGCAACCGCAGGTTCCATCGCCTATATTGACGGTAGCCGAACCCAACATAACCTAGACCTACGGGCGCAGGGAATGTTTGCCCTGTTTGGCCAAGAACATCAGCTCACTTTTGGCTGGACGGGTCAGCGCCAAGAGTTTGCCAACCCTTACTATTATCCTACGGCCGCAGTGCCGCCCTTGGGAGATTTTCGCGATCCCAACTTCCAATATCCAAAACCTCAGTGGAAGGAGACTCACACCACGGGCTCCTTCGGCGAAACCGAGCAAAGCGCCGCCTATGTGGCCACGCAGCTTAATCTGACCGATGCCTTGGCATTGCTCGCAGGGCTGCGCCTTAATCAGTGGCAAACCGACCAAGATAACTTTGGCAGCATGTATGACTTTAAGGTCGACAATGAGCTCACCACCTATTTTGGCTTGACCTACGCTCTGGGCGAGCAATACTCGCTTTACGCCAGTTATACGGATATTTTCGCGCCGCAAACCTTGCAGCGCATCGATGCCAGTTACATCGACCCCGTCAAAGGCAAAAACTACGAAGCGGGCATTAAAGCCAGCTTAATGGATGAAAGCTTAGATATGTCGTTGTCGGTATTTGAAATTCGCCAAGACAATGTTGGTGAACGCACCGGAGATGTACTGCCAGGCACCACTATCCCAGTGTATCGAGAGGTTAACGGCACTAAAACCCAAGGCTTTGAGTTTGAATCCACAGGCAAAATCACCGATGACTGGAATATCTACTTCGGCTACACCCAATTCAGTACCGATGATCCTAAGGGCAATCGCATCAACACCACTTCCCCTCGCCAGCAGCTAAAACTCTTTACCACTTATACCTTTAGCGGCGATTGGAACAAGTTGCAGCTTGGCGCTGGGGTCAATTGGCAAAGCCGAGTCTATCAAACCGTGAACTCGCCCTTAGGCAGAGTCGAGGTTGAGCAAGACTCCTACGCATTAGCAAGCTTAATGGCAAGTTATGCCTTTACCGAGCAGCTAAAGCTAAGCGCCAATGTGCACAACGCCTTAGATAAAACCTATTACAGCCAAGTGGGGCAATATAGCCAGTTCCAATATGGCACCCCGCGCAGCATGAGCGTGAATTTGGATTATCGCTTCTAACAGGCTGTCGATAACCAGCTGTTCATCAATGAAAACTGCGGTGAGTAGGCTCACCGCAGTTTAATCAATTCAAGCCAAAGGAGTGATTATGGCGCGCCAAAGGGAAACGCTACCGACCTTAGCCAAGCTTTCCAGAGGAACTCAACCTGATCATACCAAGCAGTGTCATCACAAACCCTCACAGAGTGTAGGCACTGTAGGCGGCGCGCAAACAACCGACTTAACAGCGCTAAGCCCTGCGGATTTAACTCAAGTCGCCAAAGCGTTTAATCAACGACTGGCGCTGCGTGCCCCATTTTATGCCCAGCATTTTGTGGCAACCACTAAGCCCCAAGGACTCAATATTGATACTTGGAGTCAGCCAGCCGTGTATCAATCGCTATTACTGGATTTTGCCAAGGCCTATCCTCCTTTAGCAAAAACCATATCTTCCATCCCGACAGAAAATATACCCGAGCAGATTTTGCTCAGCCATAGCCATAATTCCAAAGCCCTGCACTCGCTCTGGGGACAGTGGTATTTCGGTCTGTTAGTGCCCCCCATGTTGGAATGGATTATTAACGC
This sequence comes from Shewanella sp. Sh95, assembly GCF_001308045.1. Classification (NCBI taxonomy): domain Bacteria; kingdom Pseudomonadati; phylum Pseudomonadota; class Gammaproteobacteria; order Alteromonadales; family Shewanellaceae; genus Shewanella; species Shewanella sp. Sh95. Next base: position 97,894 of record NZ_LGYY01000276.1, on the reverse strand, counting down.
GCCGCACTCGCTCGCGAGCACGATTGAGCAAATTGAGCTGATTGATATAGCGCCTGAGCATTTTTATCTTCGGCCCCACAATTCGGGCAGAGTCGCAGGTTTTGAGTTTCAATTAACACCCACTCCTAAGGTGAAAACCGCCATAGTGAAAGCCGCCATAGTTAAATCCACGGTCGTAACGCCACCCCGCGAGCGACAACTTATTAAGTGGATTCAAAGCCATCTAATCCCTAGCGTTGAGCGATTAACCGGTCTAAGCCCAACTCCCGCAAAGCTGTATTGGAGCCATTTAGGCTACCTTATTCACTGGTATTTAGGCGAAATGGCATTGCCAGAAATTGAATTTGAGCACCTCAAGGCGCTGCTATTTAACACAACATCCTTTGACGATGGCGAGGTTAATCCACTCTATAACAGCATTAATCTGCTACCCGCCCTAGTTGCTGACGTGGGCAATATTCGCCGCGTGTGCTGCTTAAGGTATCAACTCACGAATAGTCATCGCTGCGGCGATTGCCCGTTAGCTACGCGCGCCCAAGCAAAATGTGCTGCTCACGCTTAGCCTTATCGGTCGCAGCTCGCAGACTTGATGGACTATATGGATTACAACAGCCGTTGCCGCCGCTTTCATGCAACAGTTAGCAATCGGTCACCTTTCACGGCTTTTTCCCTCTAGCCCCCCGTGCTACACTCAAGCCCACGTCTTCTTAACACGATTATTTATGAAACAACTGCTTGATTTTTTGCCACTCGTTATCTTTTTTGCCGTCTATAAATTTTTCGATATTTATATCGCCAGTGGCGCCTTAATCGCAGCCACCGCACTGCAATTAGTCGTGACCTATGCGCTGTATAAAAAATTGGAGAAGATGCACCTGATTACCTTCGCTATGGTGACAGTGTTTGGCACCCTCACCTTAGTGTTCCATGATGATGCCTTTATCAAGTGGAAAGTCACTATTATTTATGCATTATTTGCCCTAGCCCTTGGCGTGAGCCAACTACTCGACAAGTCGATTTTAAAGTCCATGTTGGGTAAAGAGATGAAGGTGGCCGATAAGATTTGGGCACATGTAACTTGGTACTGGGTAAGCTTTTTTGCCATCTGTGGCCTAGTCAATATCTATGTCGCCTTTAGTCTGCCATTAGAAACTTGGGTGAATTTTAAAGTGTTTGGCCTCACCGCCTTAACCCTGATTAATACCGTAATCACCGTCTTTTACCTTTATAAACATCTTCCCGAAGATCAACGCAAGGAACTCAAATAATGTGGTATATGATTTCAGCTCAAGATGTTGAGAACAGCTTAGAAAAACGTTTAGCAGCACGCCCTGCACATTTAGCACGCTTACAGGAACTGGCCGATGAAGGTCGCCTGCTCGTTGCCGGTCCACACCCGGCTATCGATAGCGAAAATCCAGGTGATGCAGGGTTTAGCGGCTCATTAGTGGTTGCAGATTTCGATTCGTTAGCCACAGCTCAAGCCTGGGCAGATGCCGATCCTTACTTCGCGGCGGGCGTATATCAAAGCGTTGTGGTTAAACCCTTCAAACGAGTTCTGCCTTAATGAAAATCGTTTCTTTCAATATCAATGGATTGCGTTCTCGCCTGCATCAATTGCAAGCGTTAATCGACAGCCATCAGCCCGATATTATCGGTCTGCAAGAAACCAAAGTGCACGATGAAGCCTTCCCGCTCGCCGAAGTTGAGGCCATGGGTTATCACGTGCATTACCACGGTGGCAAGGCACACTATGGCGTTGCCATGCTCTCCAAAGTCGCCCCACTTAAGGTGCAAAAGGGCTTTGCAACCGATGAAGAAGATGCCCAGCGCCGCATGATTATCGGCACCTTTGCTCAGGCAAATGGCCGTCCGCTAACTGTGCTGAATGGTTATTTCCCTCAGGGCGAAAGCATTGACCATCCGACTAAGTACCCTGCTAAGCGTAAGTTTTATCAGGACTTAATGGCGCATTTGCACGCTAATCATAGCAACGATGAAGATATCGCCATTATCGGGGATATCAATATTTCGCCCATCGATTTGGATATCGGCATCGGTGAAGTCAACCGCAAGCGTTGGCTAAAAACCGGAAAATGTAGCTTCCAACCCGAAGAGCGTGAATGGCTCAAAACCCTGCAAGATTGGGGACTGGTGGATACCTTCCGTCAACTGCACCCCGACCGCAGCGAGCGTTATTCATGGTTCGATTACCGCAGCAAAGGCTTCGATGATAACCGCGGCCTACGCATCGATGTGATCTTAGCTACGCCGTCACTGGCCGCGCGTTTAATCGAATCCGACGTCGATTACGATCTGCGCGGCATCGATAAACCCTCAGATCACGCGCCAATTTGGAGCTCCTTTAAAGAAGCCTAACTCGCTTGAGTGTCTACTTTAATCGATATAAAAAACATCGGCCTAAGCCGATGTTTTTGTTTGTCATTAAAATATAATCTCCGATTAATGATTGAGTGATTACATTTGATCATCGACATACTGAGATTAACCTGACACAGAAATTTGAACGGCCTCTTGGATTTCTATGTTTTATTTTCTGGTGATAGTGACGATTGTGAGGCCTTATCAATGAAGGGAGAGCGAAATTTGTCACTTAACGTTGTAAAAGAAAGCGTTAAAATTACACCATTAGAAAAATAGAAGATTTGTACAATAAAAATTTCAAAAGCGCTGTACGCCGCAACACCTTCAAACAATGAAATTGACAAGCTGATTAAACTTAGAATTGCAAATATATTCCTCGCTATCAGGTTAAAACTTAGCATAATTAAAGCCGCAACCTGCAAAGGACCAATTATGGACAATTTAAGCCAATGCGGAATTTGTGAATTAAAACCGTGCCATTCCATCGCATTGACGATGTCACTATGATACTCCCAACCACCAGTCATATAGTTCAAGAAGAAACTAGCAAAGCAAAGAATGATAATTGATATTCTATAGATTGTTTCAGACTGCATCTAAACTCCATTTCGCAATAAGAAAATAAATCCTGCCATCCGTATTAGCTCAACAACATAATGCACTTTCTGTTCTTCTACAACCTGCACAGGCCAAAGTAGCTTGGATGAGCGTCATCAAAAGTCGCAGGACCTTATCTGAGGAAAAATCGAGCTAATGCTTTAGAAAAAAATTGAGACTGACATAGCCTCAAGGTCGCACGTGAGCCTTTAGCTTTCTATCTCGACAACGTTACTCACCCTATTACCTTTGAATAGCAAAACGACTGTGGGTATAAGTTTTTTGGCCAAATGTACAGTCAATTTACAGTTAAACTAAATGAACAATATTGTCTAATTTTAAGAATATAAAAATGGCGGTACATCAGATGTAACCGCCATGTTTATTTGACTATTACGCTTCGCCAAGGGAGCGAGATTCAGCTTCAAAGCTAATGAGGACTCATAGAGCTAATCCACATAAAAGCAACCACTTAGCTAGTGCGGTACTGTTTAAGGATCCCTTCGAGTTCAACCGAGGCATGTTGCAAATCATGTGCTAGGGTGACACTGCGCTGTGCTGTTTGTTTAATGGTATCGGATTGATGACGGATCTCATTAAGCTGGCCAGCAATATCGCGAGCGGCAACGCTTTGTTCTTCCGCCGATGCAGCAATTTGGCTACTCATATCAAAGACGGCATTTACCGATTGCGCCATCCCTTCAACATCGTTACCCACTTCAACAATGGCACTGCGGCCTTCATCGGCGCGGTCCACAATCTCGGTGGTGATATTGGAGAGCTGACGAGTGCCCGATTGCAATCCTTCGATCATCGCTTGGATCTCAACTGTCGCTTGTTGAGTACGTCCCGCTAAGGTACGCACTTCATCGGCAACCACCGCAAAACCGCGACCTTGCTCACCTGCGCGCGCCGCTTCAATGGCCGCATTCAGCGCCAGCAAGTTAGTCTGCCCAGAAATACTATTGATGGTTGTCACTACCGCATCAATAGCCGCCGCATCCTTAGATAATTGTTCTACCGATGAAAAGGCTGCACCAATTTTGGTTGAGAGCAAACCAATACTGTCCACCGTATGGCTAATACGCCCTTGGTTGGCACTCATTTGGCTGGCGTTATCTTTAGTCTGTAGTGAAGTGTTACTGGCATTAACCGACACTTCTTCAATCGCCGAAGTCATTTGCGCCATGGCCACAGCCACTGAATCTAAAAATTGATGCTGGGCACCAATTAACTCACCGCTGATTTTTGCTTGCTGATTAAACTCATCGGCAGCGAGGGAAAGTGTTTGGGCATTATTGCGGATAGCGCTCACCATTTCGCTCATGTTATCGGCACAGCGGTCAATTTCGCGGGCGATTAAGCTGAAGTCATCAGTACCGAAAAAGTTTAATCTGAAACTTAAGTCGCCATCGGCTAAGCGTTTGATGGCCATGTACATATCCCACAGACCACCGCCGAGGGAAGTTGAAATCCAATAGCTTAATTGGAATAAGGGCAATAAACCGATTAATGCAAGCCAAAACATCAAATTAGCATCGCTGCGGCCATCACTTTCCCATTCGGACACATTTTGCGACAGTGCGAGCGCGCTGCCAGATGCCACCGTGGCGCTGGCGGTAACATTATCCCTTTGGCGCTGCGCCTCAGTTTGGCGAGAGACAACACTCAGCCCATTGTCTCGGGCAAATTGTGATAATGCATCGCCCTGCAACTGTTGCGCATTTGCGACTTGGGCAAAGGTATCAACCGTCGCCTGAACTCGAGCCAAAGAGGCTGCTTCTAGGTTGCGGTGAGCATGTTGGTAATTGATAAGTGCGATGGTAGCCGTGATTAACGCCACCATAGAACAGACAATCCAAAATTTGCCGTTAAGACTGAACTTGATCAATATGGCATCAATGGTGCGAAACTGGATTTGTTTCATCTTGATATTTCCTAAGACCTAAAGCTATCGGGTACTAAATCAGCATTATAGCTCATCTATTCGATCACTCAGTTACCGCATGGCTATCATGCGAACACAAAAGTGATGGAAGATTAATCGGCACTGGCGATTTCAGAACCTGTTGATGCTGACCATTTTTGGCGAAGAGTGATTAACTGCGCCGTCAATAAGCTCATGCAAAAACCTAACAGGGCGCCTAACACTAAAGGCGGCACAATATTGGCCACATCCCCAGCCATAGCAAAGGTAATACAACAGCCGATAAAGGCACCGGGAATAAAACTGAGTTTTTGATAACTGGCCTGTAGGCACATTGCCGAGGTAGCGATACCCGTAAACAGATAACCCGCCACAGGCGATACGAAAAAACTGCTACCGCTGATAATGAGCCAAGCCCAAAACACACCGGAGAGATTGGTGCACCACGCCATCATCACGCCTTGAAAACCGGCCTTCGGCTGAGCAAAAAACGTGCTACAACCTAAAAAGCCAATCCAAGTAACAAGATGAAAAGTATCTGCGATACCACACCATATTGCGGCTAATAGCCCCGCAGAAATAGCGACCTGCCAACGATTTTCCATGATGACCCCTTTATTGTTTTCACGGAAGTTAACTACTCAAATGCGCTCAAGGTGCGGCTGTATTATGGTGTTATAGCGCCCTTCACTTCCGTGTCGATCAATTTTTAGTAGGGATCTGCAATCGAAAACTGACTCACAGGCCGACTAGTAACCGATTCAAATGAATGTGTACGCGAGTCCGCATACCTTAGGTCACTTGAGTAAACATATTGGTTAAATTACCTCTATTCTGGTAACAAAAACCTGATCTATTGCTAATTTTCGGCATTAATGCCCGTAAATTTGCTAACAAGCAATTTATTTGTGGTAAAAAAACGAAAAAAGCGCTTATTAGGCGCTTTTTTGCTCACTCAGGTGTCGTTTACAACATCACACCTTTAACTGTTTATTAACCGGCAGGTCTCGGATCCTAAGGCCTGTTGCGGCAAATATCGCATTGGTCAGACTAGGCGCCACCGGCGGTACGCCGGGCTCACCCACACCCGCAGGTGGTGCATCCGAGTCGATAATGATGATCTCCATCTCGGGCACTTGGGGTAGACGTAGCAAGGGATAATCATGGAAGTTAGACTGCATCACCTTACCCTGCTGGTAACTGATCTCACCCATTAGCGCCAAGCTTAAACCAAATACTATCGCGCCTTCGGTCTGTGCTTTCACCCTATCGGGGTTAACCACAGTACCAGCATCAATCGCGGCAATGGCATTCAGCACTTTAAGCTGCTTATCCTCACCGACCTCAACTCGTATCGCCACCGCCACCACACTCACAAAACTGCGATGCACGGCAAAGCCCCAACCTTGATGTTTACCCGCTTTAGGCGCCTTAGCCTGAGCTTGTTCAACCGCCTCAATTACCTTGAGATAACGGCCAACATCGACGGGATGACGATTTAAGTCTTCACCATAGTTACCATATTTAAAGCCTTGGTTCTCAAAGGTCTCTCGCCTTGCTTGCCCCAGCAAGCTACGCCACATATCGGGGCAAGATAACTTGGCTTTATGGGCCATTTCATCGACAAAACTGCCCACGCCAAACCCGTGTTGGATGTTACATACCGAGCGCATCCAACCAATACGGCTATGGGCGCTGGCCTTTACAGCCTCATAGCGTAAATTTGCCAGAGCAAAGGGCACATCGACAAAACCTAAGTCCAACTCACCGCCGGATGGATACTCGACGCCCTCGGCAAAGGTGGAGCTGATCGACGGGAAGCCCGTACGCGCTAATAGCGCCGTCGGTTTGTTGTTGGCATCGAACAAGGCCTGATAACACTGGGCACTGATGGCATGGTAATAACCGTTTTGGATCTCATCCTCACGGCTCCAACTCACCTTCACCGGCCGTTTAAATTGCTTAGAGAGTAGCGCCGCCTCCACACTGAAATCTGGTTTGGACTTGCGCCCAAAGCCGCCGCCCAGAAGCGTGACATTCACTTTCACCGCATCCTCGGCGATACCTAAGGCCGCGGCCACATTTTGCTGGGTACTCTGCGGTGTTTGTGTCGATGCCCAAATTTCACAGCCCTTCTCGGTCACATTGGCGGTGGCCACAGGCGGCTCAATGGAGGAATGGATAAGATAAGGCACGGTATAAATCGCCTTGAGGGTATCATCCTTCGGCCAGGTTTTGACCTCATCACCAACTTGACGTACCACCTTGCCAGGGGCTTGTACCTTGTCCACCAGCTCTTGCAGATAGGTTTTAGAATCGTGGCTACTGTTGGCAGACTCAGTCCAGCTCACTTGCAAGGCTTTACGTCCCTGCAGCGCGCTCCAAGTATTTGTCGCCACCACAGCTACGCCGCCTAAGGCTTGAAAAGCGGGCGCGCCCTTGGGCGTTGGCAAACGGTACACATCGACCACGCCCGCTACGTTGCGCGCAGCACTATCGTCAAGACTTGCCACATCGCTCCCCAATACGGGTGGGCGCATAATGCTGGCATAAAGCATGTTATCCACTTGGATATCATAACCATAGATAGCCTTTCCCGTGAGCATGGCCTGCATATCGACTATCTGACGCGAAGCCCCTATTTGCTTGAAATCCTTAACCGCCTTTAATCGCAGCGAATCAGCCGCAGGCAGTGGTAACGCCGCCGCATCGAGGGCTAATTCGCCAAAGCTGGCAGAACGGCCAGATTTGGCATGCAGCACTTGATGATCTTTAGCCTGCACTTCACTCACAGGGACTTTCCAGCGGGCTGCTGCGGCTTGCTCAAGCATGGTTCGAGCCATCGCGCCCATCTCACGCATGCGATCATAGTTTTCGCGGATACTGCGACTACCATCGGTATTTTGGCTGGCGTAGCGTTTATCGGCGAGCCCTTGAATAGGCACAATTTTATCCCAATCAGCCTCTAGCTCTTCGGACAAAATTTGCAAAATCCCCGTGCGGATCCCCTGACCCATTTCGGAGCGGTGGCAGGTCAAATAGACCTTGTCGTCCTCACCGATGGCGATAAACAGATTGAGCCGCGCCTGTTGGTCCTGTGCCAATGCCATTGGACTCCAACTGAGGCCACTGGCACCAAGGGCGAGACCGCCCCCGACGGCGCCGAAGAGTTTTAACACATCGCGGCGACTGATATTTTCAACTGCGGTGAATGTACTCATCTTAGCCCTCCTGTTTGGCATAGCTTTGCAGCGCCGCTTTTATCCGAGGATAGGTACCGCAGCGACACAAATTACCCGACATCGCAGCATCGATTTGTTCCGCCGATGGTTTTGGATGCTGAGTGACTAAAGCCGCTGCTGACATTAATTGCCCCGCCTGACAATAACCACACTGAGGCACATTGTGTTCGGCCCAAGCATTTTTAAGCTTTTGATTACTCAGCCCTTCGATCGTAGTCAGTTGTTTACCCTGCACCTGGGATAAGCTGGTTAAACAGGCGCGCACAGGCTGACCATCTACATGCACGGTACAAGCGCCACAGAGTCCGGCGCCGCAGCCATATTTAGTGCCCGTTAAGCCTAAAATATCCCGTAACGCCCAGAGGATAGGCATATTGGGATCCGCATTTAAGGTAAAGGATCTGCCATTAATGGTCAGGTTTAGGGAAGGCATCGCAAGGCTCTGGTCCTGTGCCGCCTCCGAGGATGGTATTGCCATAACTCACTCCTTAAGTGCCAACCACGACGCAAGATCGGCTTTAGTATCAATATCAATCGCGGCATGGGGCAAAGGAACAGCCACTAACTCACCCACATTTGCCAGTTGTTTTAAGATGGATTTGGCGCCGCGATCGCCAGTCAAATCCGTTAATAAATCGAATATTGAGGCATTAAAAATAGCAGGGGCGCCTAATTCATCCAACGTCCCTTGTTCATCCAACGTCCCTTGTCCATTCAACATCTCAGCTTCGTTCGTATAAAGAGCGGCCACAGATTGTTGACTCGTCTGCCAAGTCTCAATCACCTGCCGATAGTCTTCAAATGTCAGCGCGACTTGATCCGCTAAGGTGAGTAACATGCCATCAAACTGCTGCGCTTTTGCAAAGTCCGCCGCAACTCGCAGAGACGACGCCAAACCTGTTTGCCAATTAGGATTATCAAGCAACGTCAGTTTTAGCGCTCCGAGAGCGTCAAGTTGCGGACGCAATAATGTTTGATGGGCACCAAGCACTACCAACAGTTCTGCAGTGACTTGATTAGATGCTCCCATTACTAATGGAGCCGAGGTGAAGCGAGCCAAACGGTCGATATGGCGTTGTAAGATACTATGCCTTTGCCCCTCACTCGCCGCTGTTGATAAACGTTGTGCCAGCTTCGCCCCCTGAAAGCGCCGACTCTCGCCTGCCGCGAGCACAGCAATGAGCAATCTTTGCCTGATGCGCATTAAGGCATCATTCCATCGAGCGAGGAAAATGCCGCGCCATGAAGCACCCCATGGCATTGGGCCAAGATACTCAAGGCAATGGCGCTCGGTAACTCGCCACCAAGAGCAAGCCCCGCAGGTGCCGAGAAAAAGCCACTAAACGACTCAGTATTGAGTTCGGCCATCGCCAGCACTTTATCCCGCCGATGAGCGGGCCCCAAGAGTGCAACATATTTAAGATCAAAAGGTTGAATAGCTTTGAGCGCCGCCGCATCCAAATTCAGGTGATGGTGCATGACCACGGCGCAATCTAATTGCGCGACAAGCGCTTCGGCATCATTAAGGCTTTGCTTGACGATATGGGCATGGGGAAAGTCGGCACTTCTCGCGTAGGCGGTTCGCGTATCAAACACGCTCACCTGCCAACCTAAACTGTGGGCAATCGCTGCCACAGGTTTAGCATCTATTCCTCCACCAAAAATCCCTAAATGAAATCGTGGTCTGAGTGGGATGATAAGCGCCTCCCCTTCAGGCTGGCTGAGTATGCCCGCCTTTGGAAAGTCCGCCGTAGGAAAAGGGGCACTTTGCGCCGGATAAAACTGTGCAGCGTAACTGCGAGCATCGCTGCCCGCAGGCACTAAGGGCAATTGATAGTAGCCCGACAGCCCCTTGCGAAACGCTTGTACTATGTCCACTAGCCCAAGATCATGATTTTCTTTAAGCAGAGGGATCAACATGATATCGACTTTACCACCACAACCTAGGCGGTAGCTGGCATCGGATTCATCGGTCGCATCATAGGTGATACAAGTAATCTGTTGCGATTGCATGGCTTGCTGCGCATGACGGCGAAGATCGGCCTCTAAACAGCCACCACTTAATATCCCTGCGCCTTGGCCAAACTCGTGGAATATCATCATGGCGCCGGGTTTACGGTAGGACGAGCCTTGGATATGGGTAATCACCGCCAGCACCCATGAATCATCCGCGAGGGGCAACCAATGTTCTAATAAGTCTTCCATTTGGTGATCCATCGACATTGACTCCCTCTCTATTTCGCTAACTTAGGGACACATTTAATGCATCCACGATTGAAATCAGCGTAACTGATTAAAAAATTATCTTTATGTAGAACAAGCTAACAAAGGAAAATTGAATTTAAAAGGGCAAAAGCGGGGAAACACAAAATAGCTAAAGGATAAAGCTGACATCCCTGTCAACAAGTGGGAGATAGCCTTGTACTAAGGGTTAAAACTGATACTCTCCAGCCTTAGTTCGTAGTGCTTGGGATTGATTATCTAAGCTAATAGAGGTGAATTCGATTTGCTCAATAATTTGTGACACTTCGCGGGAATTATCACGGATCACCATAAGACTGGTGGCAATATCCTTAGACACCAGAGATTGCTCTTCGGTTGATGCCGCTACTTGGGTATTAATCCCATGAATCGCCGCAGTGCTATGGCGAATATCATCAAAAACCGTCACGATACGTTGCAATTCACCTGAGGCTTTTTTCATTAAGTTAGCCGCTTGGGTGACTGAGCTGCCCACCTGATTGGTGCGATTTTGTAAACTGGCAACAATATCATCAATTTCCTTGGTAGAATCTTGAGTGCGCTGTGCGAGTGAACGCACTTCATCGGCTACCACCGCAAAACCACGCCCTTGCTCACCCGCCCTCGCCGCCTCAATGGCGGCATTGAGTGCCAATAAGTTAGTTTGCTCAGCAATCGCTTTAATCACACTTAATACATTACTGACTTGAGTGCTCTCATTCACCAAATGCTGCATCGAATCTTGGGTGGTCGTAAATTCACTTTCGAGCACCGCCATCGCATTCAATGCCTCTGAAACCGTATCCTGACCAACGCCCACATGGGTCTCATTTTCCGCTGCCCGAATTTCGGCGTTCGAGGTGCTCTCACTAACATGCACTAAGGTGGTCGTCATTTCTTCCATCGCGCTCGCACTGGCATCGAGCTCTTTGGCGACTCGGTTTGAGCTTTGACGGGAAACTTGAATCGAAGCTTTGGTTTGTTTAGCGAGATCTGCCACCTCCTTCGCAATACTGTCCGTCGTCGCTAATGAACTGGCTAGAGATGAAATGAATAAATTAATTTGGCTAACAATTTCCCCAATTTCACCCTGAGTCGAAACTGAGATCCTACGGGCAAGATTTTTAGACCTTTGAATATCAAGTAATTCGCGACAGGTTTGTACGAGTGGAGTCACAATCCTACTTTTAACAATAATAAAGCCGCCAACGGCAACTAAAATCACCAAAAAGAGTACAAACTGCGAACCATTGAGTGCCATATTTAAAGAATCCAATCGATTACTCACCTCACCCTCAGTGCGTTTATCCAAGGCGGTAAAAAACTGATCGATCGGCTGCATAATCTTGGCTTTTTCACTATGATATTGATCGCTATGTAGTAATTCCCTCGCCATCGCGAGATTCGGCTCACCTTTAATGCTGTAGGTTTGGGTATTTGGGTCGATAAAAATTCCTTTCACCGCGTTCATCGCCTTGACCTCAAGGGCGACTAAAGCATCAGAATTTTGCTGTGCCTGCTCGAGATAATGGAACTCCTCATCGGAAAACCCCAAAGCCTTCATTTGGCTTTTGATGGCCACTCTGGCGCCATCTGGCTTAGGTTTATCGCCATAACTGAGCACCAAATCCCAATAAATCTGGTGATATTTTTCCGGCCTAGGTTTTTCACCGTTACGAATGGCCAGAATATCCATATACATTTTTTCGTACTTTTCATCCCCAGTCACCGCATAGGTACGGGCGAGTCTGGTCAAATCATCAGAACTTTGCCGAAGTTCATCAGCAATTTGGTAGGATTGATAGCGAATATTCGCAGCATCATTAAAGAGTTCAATCTTAGATTTGACATTAAAACTCAGCACCGCCGTAATCACTGCACTAGCGACGATTGTGGAAAAAACAACACTCATCATCGTTTTTGTATTCATAGTTACCCCGATAGACACCTACAACGTTAGCTTTAAGTCTAGTCAGTAAAATGTAGCTAAAACGTAAAAAAACAGAATTTTGATGAAATAATACACAGAGTTACGAGCGATTCTCAGTTGCGTAAATAACCGATACTTGGTTTAGGTCAAAATATAATGCTTAAAAATAGATAGTTGCGGATAAATCTAACTAAAAAGACCCAAGATGTGTGTCAAGCAGAGATGAGGTCTGCAGGTTTAATCAGGCACAGTAAATATGAATTGTACCTGATTAGAACTCGCATTTTGGCTGATATTAAGTCAATCGACGCAGTGTTATGCAACTTAGAGCAGTAACTGATCAGCCACAAAGGGATTATGTTCACGCTCTTCGCCAAAGGTAGACATAGGTCCGTGGCCAGGAATAAATTCCACGTCAGCGCCTAAAGGCCAGAGTTTAGAGGTGATTGAATGGATCAAGCTTTGATGATTTGACTGAGGAAAATCAGTACGGCCAATCGAGCTTCTAAAGAGAATATCTCCGACCCATGCAAGCTTGGATGAGGCCGAATAAAACGCCACATGTCCTGGTGTATGGCCAGGGCAATGCAGCACAGTCAAACTTTGCTCGCCTACGGTGACGGTATCGCCATCACACAGGTATTGATCGGGTTCAAAGGCATCACAGTGGGGAAAACCAAAGTTTTGACTCTGTTTAGGCAGATTTTGAATCCAAAACTTATCCGCCTCATGTGGACCAACGATGGGTACATTCGTTTGTTGTGCTAATAACTTAGCACCGCCAACATGATCAATATGACCATGAGTGAGTAACACTTTTTCAAGGGTCAGCCCTAATTTAGTGACTTCACCTAAAATACGGTCAACGTTCCCTCCCGGATCGACAACCGCTGCATGCTTAGTTTTTTCACACCAGATCAAGCTGCAATTCTGCTGGAAAGGTGTCACAGGAATAATTTGGTACTTCATAGCTTCAATCTCGTGTTATCCATAGCCGATAGATTACGCTAAGAGGGTTATCATGGCTCAATTTTTTATAATAAAAATTGATCTCAACCAAAGGCTAATCAAATAATCCTAACTTGCGACAACAGGGCTTTTGTATACAATCTGCCATAAATAACAAGCCTAGCCCTTAAGGTCAATTGATGAAACCCGATATGATGCTCGCTAGTGTTTTCGCCAAGAAACACACATTTACTTTGCCACTCAACTACCAACAACCCATTGGTGAGCAGATTACTGTGTTTGCGAGAGAACTTTGCGCCATTGAAAATAAAGATAAAAAATTACCCTATATCGTCTTTTTCCAAGGAGGTCCTGGCTTTGCCGCTATGCGGCCCGCCAGCAATAGCGGCTGGATCCGTCGAGCACTCAAAGAGTTTAGAGTCTTATTGCTCGATCAACGGGGCACAGGCCTTTCTAGCCCCATCAATTATCAGAGCCTCAGTCACTTACCCCCTGAGCAACAGGCCGAATACTTAAGCCATTTTAGAGCCGACAATATCGTCCGTGACGCCGAATCCATTCGCACCCAGCTCTGCCCCGCCGACAAGTGGGCTATCCTCGGTCAAAGCTTTGGTGGTTTCTGCGTGCTGCACTACTTAAGTGCTGCGCCTCAGGGCGTAAGTGAAGCCTATATCACAGGTGGTATTCCTTCCCTCACGCGCAGCAGTGATGAGGTTTATCAAGCCACCTATCAGCGCGTACTCGCCAAGAATAAGGACTTCTTCCAGCGCTTCCACGATGCGCAGCATCTGGTGACTCGCCTCGCCAAACATTTACTCGAACATCCAGTGCAGTTAGCCACGGGTGAACGCCTCACGGTTGAAATGCTGCAACTGCTTGGCATTAATTTAGGCATGGAGCAAGGCCCTGAGTCAGTCTACTATTTACTTGAACAGGCCCTAGTGCACTCGCCCCAAGGTGATTATGTCAACCCGCTGTTTTTAAATCATTTCTGCCAATTACTCGACTATAACACCAACCCAATTTTTGCCCTGTTACACGAGGCCATCTACTGCCAACACAGTGCGTCACAGTGGTCTGCCCATAGGGTACGGGAGCAGTATCCGGCCTTTAACTATCAAGTGGGTAAGCCTTTCCTGTTTACTGGCGAGATGATTTACCCTTGGATGTTTGAACAATTTAGCCATTTAGCGCCACTTAAAGCCGCAGCCAATATTCTTGCCCATAAAACGGACTGGCCAGCGCTATACAATCTTGAGCAGCTCAGCCAAAACCGCGTCCCAGTTGCGGCCGCGATTTATAGCGAAGATATGTATGTAGAGATGGATTTCAGCCTAGAAACCGCCAAACAGGTAGCGCACCTAAAGTATTGGTTAACCTCAGAATATGAACACAATGGTATTCGAATGGATGGCGAGCGGATCTTAGATAAGCTTATCAGTCTCAACCGCGGTGAACTCTTAAGATAAATGTTAATTTTAAGGGTTAATTAAGTAAAAGCTGTCATTGTGTGCAGGCTCCTCATCCAAATGAGTGATTTTGGCTACAACGTTCAACGACCTATTTTCCGTGAGAGTAATCCGAGTTGGATTACTCTTTTTTTTGCTGAAAAAATGCACTCAACAAAGTTGAGTGCATGACAATAATCGTCAAAATACAGGGGAGCGGGTGTTTAACGAGGATGAAATTAACGTTTCATTTGAGGATAAGTAAACTCATGGCATTGATTGCAATAGACTTTACTTTCTTTGTGTTCCTGATGGCAGTAAGTACAAGGCAGATCAGTACCATAGTGCAGACTGTTATGGGGATTCGGCTCAACCGAATGACCCGCATCCGCAGGGCGCGCAGTCAACTTAGCCACGTCCTCGGGTGAACCATGACAACGACTGCAAGTCGCAGCATCGGGAACGGTTTTGCGTTTTGCATCACCGTGGCATGCCGCACAATCGACTTTACCATCGGCTCCAGTCATTACCTCTTTATGGTAATCCTTGATATTCATTGCATTAGCAGCCATAGGTGCTGCCAGTATGGCACCGAGTAATAGAATAAATACGGGTTTTAACATCAGAGTCTTCCTAGGCGGGGCATGGTGCCCCGCATCGGCGCTGCCCGCCCCCGTTAACCCGCCATCACAGAAGGTATAGAGTCATCAGGCTTGGGCGGTCGCTTTGCTCGTTCGCCGTCTAGGGACGGTCGGTTTAGCTGTTGTGGATGTGGAAGATGCTGCGGCTGAATTTCTAGCATTTCCTTTTTTAGCGCCCGTTCCGGCTTTTTTCCCGCCAGCAGCGCCTCTGGTTCCCGCTTTTCGATAGACGGACTTTTTAGCTGCTCGCTTAAAACCCTGTCCTTTTAAGCCATTGAGGGCTGAGGGTAATTGGGCGCCCGCATTTTCGATTAAGTGATTTAGCGTCCCCAGCAGTGGCTGCATAAATCCTTGATAAGAGATTTCCTTATGGCAGATGCCATTTAGGCTTGCCTCCCACAGCGCCGTCATATCGGGCGTGGTGGCACTAAGGGGTAAGCTATTGATTAAACCTTTACCCACCTCAGTTGCCACAATCGACTTTCCCAGACGCTGAATAAATCCCCGTTTAAATAGCAGTTCAATAATGCCTGCGCGGGTCGCTTCCGTCCCTAAGCCATCGGTTTCCTTTAAAATTTTGCGGATCTCGGGGTCAGTCACATAACGATTAATCCCCGTCATGGCGCTCAGCAAGGTCGCATCGGTAAAGGCTTTGGGGGGCTGAGTTTGCTTCTCGACCAATTCACCGTGGTTGCAGTGAAGGATTTGTCCTAGGGCTAAAGGCGGTAAAATGCCACAAAACACCTCATCTTCTGCATCCTTATCGGTACTTTTATCATCAGTATTTTTAAGCGATTCTCGCCCCATAGACTCTTTATGTTCATCAGCTTCCCGTGCAAACAGTTGTTTCCAACCTAGGGATTTATCCTGTCTAGCCTTCGTTTTAAAGAGACCACCTTCAATCGTCACTTCGACCGCCGTTTCACTGTAGCAATAGGCGGGGTAAAACTGCGCCAAATACTGGCGGGCAATATGTAGATAAAGCTGCCTTTCCCGCTGGCTTAAACTGCCTAAATTGGGCTGTTTTTCCGTTGGAATAATGGCGTGGTGGGCATCGACTTTTTTATCATCCCACGCCTTAGATTTAAGCCGAGGATTCGGCGCCTCAGCGTGTGCGACTAACTCGGGCGCCCCCCCCATAATGGCCGCTAATACACTGCTTGCTAGACCATGTTGCTCTGTAGGTAAATAACGGCTGTCAGAGCGCGGGTAGGTAATCAGCTTATGGCGCTCATATAAACTCTGGCAGGTATCGAGCACGTCCTTAGCGCTCATCCCAAACCGCTTGGCTGCATCAATTTGCAGTGCCGATAAGCTGTAGGGTAATGGCGGATTCTGCTGTTTATCCTTAGTGCTTAACTGGGTCACTTTGGCGGGTTTATCGGTGATCCGACGCACCACATTTTGTGCTAAGCCCTTAGCAAGCACTCGCCCTTCTTCGTCCATATAAGGTAAACAGGCTTCACTGGGTTGCCACTTCGCAGTGAAAGATTGTTGTTTATCCGTTACTAAATGCGCTAAGACTTCATAAAAGGGTTTAGATTGAAATCGCGCGATTTCCTCATCGCGGCGCACGATAAGCCCAAGGAGCGGGGTTTGCACTCGACCGACGGATAGCACGCCCTGATAGCCGACCTTTTTCCCTTGGATGGTGTAGGCCCGTGTCATATTCATGCCATAGAGCCAATCGGCACGGCTCCGGGCAAGTGCAGAAGTAGACAAAGGAATAAACTCACGGTTACTACGAAGTTGCGACAAGGCACGTTTCACCGCCTGCGGGTTTAAGTCGCTGATAAGGAGTCGCTGCGTTTGCTGTAATTTATCGCCCGTCACGCCCAAATAGGCGATTACTTCATCAACCAATAATTGCCCTTCTCTGTCTGGATCACCCGCATTCACTAAGGTATCGGCCTGTTTTACTAGCTTTTTAAGTACAGTGAGTTGGCTACGGGTCGCGACCTTAGGTTTAAGCTGCCACTTCTCGGGCACTATGGGTAAATGCTCAAACTTCCACGATTTGAACTCGGGGTTATAGGCATCGGGCTCGGCCTGTTCAAGCAAATGCCCAACACACCAAGACACGCAGTTTCCTTGGGCGTCTTCAATAAACCCGTCACCTTTTTTGTGGGGTTTTGGTAGCACATCGGCGATTGCGCGCCCAAGACTTGGTTTTTCAGCAATATAGAGGATCATATCTACATTAAACACTGGATATAATTACAGTGTAATTTAGCCCAAAGCAGACAATAGTGCAAACAGCCTTCTTTAGCTCAAGAGCCAATTTAGCTCGTTAAGCTCTAACTGAACACTAAAGCTGTGTAAATTTAGTTGAGAATAATTCTCATCTAAATTTATTATTCCTTCCATCACTTAAAGAGAAATCAGGAAAAAGAGATGAATACACTGACACTGACCTTGCCCTATCATGCTAAACCCGCATTTAAACC
Organism: Shewanella sp. Sh95; assembly: GCF_001308045.1. Taxonomy (NCBI): domain Bacteria; kingdom Pseudomonadati; phylum Pseudomonadota; class Gammaproteobacteria; order Alteromonadales; family Shewanellaceae; genus Shewanella; species Shewanella sp. Sh95. Next base: position 80,067 of record NZ_LGYY01000276.1, on the reverse strand, counting down.
AGCATTAGTATTAAGATTCAATCAATTAATGCTATTTCATAGCCTCTTATTACTGGCATTAAGTCTGCTTTGTGGGATGGGTCTTGAAACATTAAATCTTGAGGTTCCGTTCCTCTCTTGGGCTTTTATCCTGTTTCTACCTGTAGCTGTAAGTCTATCTTTGCTATTAAAACATCGCGTTAGCCGCCGTAGCCTGGCATGGCTCTTTGGACTGTGGATGCTGTTATGGCTGGTAATTTAAGCCAAGTTTTCTTTGCCTTGCACAAATACCGTCCCCGCTATCCACTGTGGCTGAGTTAATAGTCTCAATCAATTCGCCTTATCTCCCCCGCTTTTCTCAATGATTCAAGTTGCTAGATTACAAATCTCAATGCAGCAGAGATAACACGCTGCAAAATAAAGCTCCTCAGTAACCCCATCAAATAAAGAACGTTAAATTATCAAATATTTAACAACCTTAGCTATGAAGTAACTAAAAAAATCGTTATGTTGAAGCTCTTGGACGCACACACGCGTTTTAACCTTAGGCCTAATTGGCTGTTTAGTACCCAAAATCACCTAAAAAAATCTTAAAAACTCTGCAAAAAACAACAGAATATTGGAGTTGAATTATATGAATGAGATTGTTAATGCGGTCAACAATATCGTCTGGAGTCCCGCGCTCGTTTATCTTTGCCTCGGTGTAGGACTCTTTTTCTCCCTGCGCTCACGCTTTTTACAGTTACGTCATTTACCCGAAATGATCCGTCTAATGTTTGATGGCAAAAGCACCGATGCTGGCGTGTCTTCCTTCCAAGCTTTAGCCATGACCTTAGCCGGTCGTGTTGGTACTGGTAATATCGCTGGTGTTGCCACGGCGATTACCTTTGGTGGCCCTGGCGCTCTTTTTTGGATGTGGATGGTAGCGTTTCTGGGCGCAAGCTCAGCATTTGTTGAATCCACCTTAGGCCAAGTCTACAAAGAAAAAATCAACGGTGAGTACCGCGGCGGCCCCGCCTTTTATATTGAAAAAGGCTTAGGCATGAAGTGGTACGCTTGGACATTTGCCATTGCGACCATTTTTGCCTGCGGGATTTTACTGCCAGGGGTACAAGCCAACTCCATTGGTTCAAGCTTAAAAACCGCCTTCAATATTGACCCTAATGTCACAGCAGCCATTCTTGCGATGCTATTAGGTTTTATTATTTTTGGAGGGGTGAAACGGATTGCGCAGTTCGCCAGTACTGTAGTGCCTTTTATGGCGCTCGGCTATATCATTGTCGCCTGCGTGATTATCGCCCTTAACATTGGCCAGCTGCCCGATATTATTCTGTTGATCCTAAAAAGCGCCTTCGGACTCGATGCAGGCTTTGGTGCGATTTTAGGTCTTGCGATTATGTGGGGGGTAAAACGCGGTATTTACTCCAACGAAGCGGGTCAAGGTACTGGGCCGCACGCTTCTTCTGCCGCCGCAGTGAGTCATCCAGCCAAACAGGGGTTAGTGCAAGCCTTCTCAGTGTATGTTGATACCCTGTTCGTCTGCTCAGCCACTGGCTTTATGCTGCTGATCACGGGCCTGTATAACGTGCAGGGCCCTGATGGCGCAGCACTTTATACTGGGATTGCGGGGATTGCGGCGGGCCCTGGTTATGTACAAACCGCAATGGAAAGCATGATGCCAGGCTTTGGTAATATGTTCGTCGCCGTTGCGCTATTCTTCTTCGCCTTCACCACCATTGTGGCCTACTACTATATTGCCGAAACAAACATCGCTTATATCAATCGCAAAGTGAATCGTCCTTGGCTTACAGTGGTACTGAAAGTGGTGCTAATGGCCTCCACAGTCTATGGTACAGTGAAAACCGCAGACTTGGCTTGGGGGATGGGTGATATTGGTGTAGGAATTATGGCGTGGTTAAACATTATTGCCATTATTCTCCTGCAAAAAATTGCCTTCACTTGTCTTAAAGATTATGAATCTCAGCAAAAACAAGGTATTGAGCCACAGTTTGATCCTGAAAAACTCGGTATTCACCATGCGGACTATTGGGTTGAGCGTAAAAATGCGCAGGATGAGCTAACACACAGCCAATCCAACGAGAATCCAAAAATCTCCTAAGGATTAAAATTCCAAACAAAAAGCCAGTGACTTATCACTGGCTTTTTATTGTGCATTTTAAAGTGTGCCGACGCTTAACGCTAAGCACACTCTTTCATCTTAAGCGTTTCGTCTTATGGATGGCAGACGTTGTGTAACTCAAGGTTAGTGCCAATATCCTTATTGCGGTCAGCTTTGGCATCATCGTTACGAAGCTGCGTTAAATGATCGAGATAGGACTGATCAACGTCGTTAGTGATGTAGTGACCATCAAATACTGACGTTTCGAAACGTTTGATCTCTGGGTTTTCCATTCTCACCGCTTCGACCAGATCCGGCAGATTTTGGAAGATAATGCCATCTGCGCCGATAAGCTTAGCAATTTCATCGGCATCACGACCGTGTGCGATAAGCTCATTCGAGGTTGGCATGTCGATACCGTACACGTTTGGGAAACGAATTTCCGGTGCAGCCGAAGCAAAGTACACTTTCTTCGCCCCTGCTTCACGGGCCATCTCAATGATTTGCTCTGAAGTAGTACCACGTACAATGGAATCATCGACTAACAGGACATTCTTACCTTTAAACTCAGTGTTGATGGCATTGAGTTTACGGCGTACCGATTTTTTACGCTCTTGTTGGCCAGGCATAATAAAGGTACGGCCGATATAACGGTTTTTCACAAAACCTTGGCGGTAAGGTAAGTCCATGCAACGGGCGATTTCTAATGCGATATCGCATGAGGTTTCCGGAATTGGGATCACCACGTCGATATCATGGTCGTACCATTCTTTTTTGATCTTTTCACCGAGCTTAGCCCCCATGTTCACGCGGCTGGCGTAAACCGAGACATTATCGATAGTCGAATCTGGACGCGCAAAATACACAAATTCGAAGATACAGGGCGAGTAGCTTGGCTCTTTTGCACATTGGCGAGTGTAAAGATTACCGTCGAGGGAAATATAAATCGCTTCACCCGGCGCGACATCACGCATCACTTCAAAGCCGACAGCATCGAGTGCCACACTCTCAGAGGCAACCATATATTCAGTGCCAGTTGGGGTTTCGTGCTTACCCAGCACTAAGGGGCGAATGCCGAAAGGATCGCGAAACGCCACTAAACCTTGGCCAACAATCAACGCCACAACGGCATAAGCGCCACGGGCTTGTTCATGCACTTTAGCGATAGTGTCAAACACTTCATCAGCCGTCAGTGCTAAGCTCGTGGTTTTTTGTAGCTCATCGGCGAGCAGGTTTAACAACACTTCGGAGTCGGATGTGGTATTCACATGGCGACGCTTTTTAATCAGGCCTTCGGCTAATTCAAGCGTGTTGGTTAAGTTACCGTTATGGGCTAATGAAATCCCAAATGGCGAGTTAACATAGAAAGGTTGCGCCTCTGACGCGCTGGAACTGCCAGCAGTAGGATAACGCACATGACCAATGCCCGCATTGCCCTGTAAGCGCTGCATGTGTTTGACTTCAAATACGTCTTTGACCAGACCATTGGCTTTACGTAGTCTGAAAGCACCACGATCAACGGTGACAATACCTGCCGCATCCTGACCTCTGTGTTGAAGCACAGTCAGTGCATCATAAATGGTCTGATTAACCGATGATTGGCCAACTATTCCGACGATACCACACATGGGTAAGCTTCCTCATTGTAAGATGTTCTATGCCCTTTCATGTGAAATATAAGTAAAACACGAAGTAACTGCCCAGCCATTTGAGCAGCGACCTTCGCCTCGATTTGAGTCTGCACCAATAGCGCGACAGAGTTCAAAGCAGACTTATTTTTCATCACTTAGGATAAATTTATTGTCTTTTTTATAGTTTGGGTACAAAGCTGGAGGTGTTTTCCAAATAGTTAAAGAACCACTGGATTACAACGCCAAATTCGGGCACTAATACAGAATCCTTCCACCATTGGGCGTTAGGTGAGCCTGTAAAAGCATCCATAAAAAACAGCAGCGCGCTGACAATCAACGCGCCCCTAATAGCACCGAAACACAGACCTAAAAGTCTGTCAGTGCCAGATAATCCGGTTTTAACCACTAATTGCCCAATGATGTAATTGATAAGGGCACCGAGTATTAATGTGGTGATAAAAAGAATGGCAATAGAAACGCCATTGCGCAGCATCTCATCGTTCATTTGTGTCAGATGGATGGCGAGGTCTTGGTAAAATTGACTGGCAACAAAGAAAGCAGCAAACCATACCACTAACGACATGGCTTCTTTGGCAAATCCACGGATCAGACTAATAAGAGTCGATAACCCGATAACGAAGATGATAGCGTAATCAATCCAAACCATTGAGATGGCTTTCCAGCATAGGCTTTAAGACGGCGCGATTCTACCAGAGACTGAAACGATTCTCACCCCTAGAGAGGTAAATAAATTATTTCAGCCTCGGCAGTTCTGCATTAAGATTCCAACGGATTAAAAGGCACAATCCGACCTTTTAAACGTGTCAGACTTTCAACTTCTTCTTGTATTTTCTTCAACTTAACTTCTGACACATCTGGCCCCACAAACACTTTAGTCAACACGCCATCCTTTGGTGTGTCTGGAATTGTGTACGCCTTGTAACCACTTTTACGCAACTGCGCCACTAGCGCTTTCACATTGGCGGCATTGCTAAATGCGCCCAGTTGCAGAGTAAGTCCGGGCTTTAATGAATCACGACTCACCACTTTTATGCCATCGTCTTTGGCAGGTTTTGCAGATTCAGTTTTCGCCGTTTCGGCCTTAGGCTTTTCAGCTTTTGCAACCGTGGTTGGTTTAACCTCTGGCTTTTTAGGTTCGGTTTTAGCTATCGCAGGCTTAGGTGCATCTTTTTTAGATTCAGACTTTGCCGTTTCAGTTTTTGCCGTTTCCTTCAACTCAGCCTTGGCATCAGTTTGTACGGCCTGTGGCTTAAGTTGCTCCTTAGCCGCAGCTTGCACGGGTTCAGATGCAGATTCAGGTTTAGACTCTGGCTTAGCATCCGCGCCCACTGCCTGTGCTAATGTCGCCTCATCATTGGGAGAAGGCTCTTCTGGCATAACATCTTTGCCATCCACTTCTTGCGCAGATAGCACTTCAAACGTGTCATCGGCATTTTTATGCGCTATCGCGGTAGGACGTAAGGGAATTTCGGCAAATTGCTCCTCTTGCCGCTCCTTCTTACCGTCTAAAATATCCGGCAAAAAAATCACCCCGAGGGCGACCAGCACCACAGTGCCGACTAATCGATTATGAAACTGGCTAGACAAAACGGTTATCCTGCTTAAAGAGAGACTTAAAACCTGCCACAGTGTAAAAGGAGCCAAACACAATTACCACATCATCGGGTTGAATTTGCGCTTTTAATGCCGTCCAAGCCGTGGCGATATCCTCGAATTCGAGGGCCTTAGTGTCTTGCGCTAAGGTTTGACGTAGCAAGCTGGCATTAGCGCCACGCTCGCCCTGTAAACTCACTAAGTACCAAGTGTCAATTAAGGGCGAAACCACAGGTAATACGCCGCCAATATCCTTATCCTTTAGCATACCGCACAGGGCAAACACTCGCTTACCCGCGACGATGGGCGTGAGTTGCTTGACTAAAAACCTTGCCGCATGGGGATTATGAGCCACATCGAGTAAAATCAGTGGCTGTTCGCTGACTTGCTCCAAACGTCCAGTTAAACGGGCGCTGCTGATGCCTTTGGCAATAATATCGGCAGCAATATGTGGCCAACCCTGTTCGACAATGGCAATCACTATCGCAGCATTGGGTAATGGCAATGTGGGGAGACTAAGCTGTGTTAATTTAAGTACTTGCCCTTGATAGTCCCAAGTGTTGCCATTTTGCTGATAGGTAAATTCTGTCCCGACTCGATACAACTTGGCGCCTAGGTGTTGGGCGACATCATTGACGGTATGGGGCAAGTTTGGCTCGCCGACAATGGCAGGTTTTCCTTGGCGAAAAATCCCCGCCTTTTCGCGGCCAACCAGCTCACGGGTATTACCCAAATACGCCTCATGGTCTAAATCAACCGAGGTCACAACGCTGATATCAGCATCAATCATGTTAGTGGCATCTAAACGGCCGCCAAGACCGACTTCTAAGATCACCACATCCAGCTTGGCCGCTTTAAATAGGATTAAGCCCGCCAAGGTGGCATATTCGAAAAAGGTCAGCGAAATCTCGCCACGTGCCGCTTCAATCTGTTCAAAAGCAGCGACAAAGGCATCATCGCTAGCGTCCTGACCGTTGATGCGCACCCTTTCATTGTATTTGAGCATATGGGGCGAGCTGTAGACGCCCACCGTCAACCCTGATAAACGCAGGATGTTCTCTAGCATGGCGCAGGTCGTGCCTTTACCATTGGTGCCAGCAACAGTGACAATTTGACTTGGCCCTAAATCCAATACATTAAGGCGCTCGGCAACCTTAGAAACCCGAGTTAATCCCATGTCGATTTCGGTTGGGTGAATCGATAATAAATACGCGAGCCATTGATCCAGTGGCGCGTTTGCTCCTGGCGCAACTAAGGCTGTCAATTCACTTGGGGCTATTGTCATCGGTTATTTCCTTCCTTCGAAACGCATTTAAGCTCTGCCACTATAAAAGCCATTAATCCAACATAAACAATGGCCCAAGCGCTAACTTTGGCAATTGATATTGCTCCGGATATGTCACATCCACAAGATAAAGTCCGTTCGGTTTAGCCGTTGCCGCGGCTTGATTTCTATCTTTTAGTGACAACAGATCCGCCATCCAAGTCAATGGCTGGTTGCCAAGCCCAATCTCCAGCAGCGAACCGACAATATTACGCACCATATGGTGCAAAAAGGCGTTGGCAGATATATCGACGATCACATACATGCCCTGACGCGTCACTTTAACACTGTGCACATTGCGAAACGGGGTTTTAGATTGACATTGAATAGCACGAAAACTGGTAAAATCCTGCTCGCCGAGCAGCGCCTGCGCCGCAATATGCATTTTATCAACGTCGATATCACCATGATAATGGCTGACGCCGTGGCGTAGGATCCCTGGGCGAAGATTATGATTGTAAATCACATAGCGGTAACGTCTAGCCGTGGCCGAAAAGCGGGCATGGAAGCTCTCATCTACCTCTTTTACCCAGCGTACGGCAATATTATCGGGTAAATTGGCATTTACACCTAAGGTCCAGGCACCTTCGTTACGTACGGCGTTGGTATCAAAATGCACGACCTGCCCCGTTGCATGAACACCAGCATCGGTTCTTCCTGCACAAAACAAGCTAATGGGCTCGTTTGCCACCTTAGACAAGGCTTGTTCTAATTGCCCTTGTACTGAATCGACTTCGGCCTGACGCTGCCAACCAAAATAGCCACTGCCGTCATATTCAATACCTAATGCAATCCGCATCACACATCCTCACAATTAATTTAGCGGCGCATTTTATCACAGCAGCCCGTAAAAAAAACGGCGCTGTGAGCGCCGTTGATCGTTAACATTAAAGCTTAATGCCAGTTCAAACTTAGCCGATCTCTTTAAGTAAACGAGCCGCTTCGTCCTGTTGACGCTCATTACCATCAATTTGAACTTCACGGAGTAGCGCTTTGGCGCTGTCACTGTCATCGATTTCGATATAGGCACGGGCCAAATCGAGCTTAGCGTTAACAGAGTTCTCTTCATCGTCTACATCAATCATGGCTGCATCACCAATCAGGGCACCCACATCACTCATCTCCACATCCATTTCAGGATAGAGATCTGTCTCTGTGTTGTCCTGCTCGGCGTCGTTAAGCAGTTTTTCAATATCGATATAGCCATGTTCGTTTTGGAAACTAGTCAAATCATGCTCAGGTACAAACTTCTTCGACTGACGTGACTCCTGCGCATCTAGCGCTGCTAATGCTTCATCGACCGTGAGAGTATGCTCATCATCGAGAGCAAAGCTATCTTCTGGTGTTAATACCTCATCATCTTCAACTTCGGTATTGGCACTAAAAGCAGCAAGCACATTGTCGTCACTTAAATCGATATCGTCATCAGTATCTAAGTCCGCCCTGAAAGCAAACTCAGGAGCGACATCCTCATCAACAATATCATCATCTTTGTCAGTGATAATCTCGAATGTAGGCTCAACCTTATCAATCGGTTCGTCTAAAACAAATTCCAGAGGTTGACGCGGGGAAACCGCCTTCGGATCGACAGCGATAGGATCCACGGGTGCAACAGGTTCGGATTTAGGATTGTCGGTTTGTGCGCTAGACGTAGGCGCAAAGTTAAGCTCAGTGTCCCAATCCAGTACATGTGGATCTTTACTCTTGTTAGCTTTTAAGTCGTTAAAGAAAGAAGCCTCTTTCTCTTTAACTTTTGCCGCTGCGGCAGCTGTCGCTGCCGTTAAAGCTGCTGTGGCGAGTACCGTATCATCCGCTTGATTATCAGCATCGAAACCGGTAAATGTTGGCTCAATTGCGATTTCGTTTGGATTATCATCTGGGCTCTTCGCAATCGTATCGCTAAGCTCAAAGGTATCATCCGTACCATCAATCGCATGGGCAGCACCGATGCCCTTGAGTAAGCCTTCATCCTCGAGCTTATTATCTGTTTCAGGGTAGGTGGTTTCGAGGTCGAAATTAAACTCATCCGCGTCGGCTTCAGCCTGCTCTGGCACATCAAATTCGGCGAGAAGAGATTCGAGATCATCATCTGCAGACGATAACTCTTCAGGTAATGCCGTTTCGAGCTCTGCTGCCAGCATATCGTGAGGGATGTCGGATTCATCGCTAGATGTTTGTTGTTCCGCCGAATCTTGGGCCTCAAAACCTGCGAGCAACTGGTCAAGATCATCATTGACTGGTGGGTCGGTGTTTAGTTCATCTTCCAATTCGGCAGCAATGGCTGCTGCAAGTGCAGGATCATGCGTGGTTGGTGCATCCAAACCTGCAAGCAGAGAATCAATATCGTCGGATTCAATGACACCGATATCATTAAGTTCAGTATCTAATTCTGCCGCGATTTCATCGCTTAAATCAGGCTCTGGCGCTGCTGGTTTATCAAAATCTGCCAGTAACGCATCAATATCGTCGGTTTGCGCGACCCCTAGCTCTGCTAACTCATTATCTAATTCAGCAGCAATTTCATCGCTAAGATCGGATGCTGTAGTGGTGTTTTCCTTACCATAATCCGCTAATAATGCATCGAGGTCGTCCTCAGCCACTGGCTCAGATACCGAATCGGTCATTTCAGATTGATTAAACCCGGCGAGCAAGGCATCAATATCATCTTCAGCCGTTTCAGTTAACGCTATATTTTCAAGTTCATTATCTAATTCCGCAGCAAGCGATACGGTTAAATCTTGATCGGTATCTAACTCTGCTGCATCAACCACCTCTTGGTCGGCTGGAATATCAAATCCCGCTAATTCATCAAGGTTCTCATTAGTAGATGGCGCATCAGGCTCTTCGGAGCCAAGCCCTGCCAATAATGCATCAAGATCCTCTTCTTCGAGAATATTACCTGATTTGGGTTTTTCTTCCGCAAAGGCTTCCTCTTGGTCGCCCATGGCCTCAGCCCAGAGATCATCTAAGGATTGGCCTTCGTCCTCTTCAAATTGTGGTTCTGCCGCAGTGTTAACACCTGGGTCAATAAACATTTCAGAAGCGATGTCCATCTGCTCATGGCCATCGGTCATTTCATGCTCGGGTTGTAAACTCACGCTACCGACATCTAATAAGCTATCGATGGAATCGGCATGGTCAGTGTCTAAATGCACAGCCATATCGTCAAGATCATCGTCATCCATCGCCAGCACTGATGCTCCCGTTGCCACACCAGCAGCACCTGTCGCCATGGCTACCTGCTGGGCTGCTAACTCACGGCGTTCTTTATTACGCTTGCGACGAAGCATCCAGAACACAAGCAGCAGTAGTAACAATGCAGGGACTACCGCTGCTGCAACCAATAACAGCGGATTATTTATCAAGTTTCGCCATAGATCTTCAGGCTCAGTAGGCGTTTGCGGCTGCGCATCGGCATCTGATGGGGCTTGAGCAGCTTCCACCTCGGCCTTCAGTGCAAGATTTTGCTTTTTACTCGCCTGTAAGGTTTCCTCTAATACCGCAATTTGTTGGTTTAAATCCTCAATTTTGGCTTTAAGGGCTTCAACATCGGCATTTCTTACCGCGAGCTGGTCTTGTGCTCTGGCTAACTCATCAGTTAAGGATAAATTTTTGCTCTCCGCGGCCTCAAGGCGAGTATTCACATCGGAACTCACCATTTTCGGCGCAGCGGGTGGCGTCGCAACGGCATCCGTTTTAGCAACTTCGGTCTTAGCCGCTTCGGGTTTAACATCGACTTTAGGTTGAGGCTCTACCTTAGGTTTATTTTCAACTACGGGAGTGACAACAGTCGGTTTAGATACTGGTTTAGTCGCCGCTTTGGCGGTATTACGGACTTGCTTATCGCTGCGTTCGGCGCGAGCAATCGCTACACTATTGGGAATGGATAACATCACTTCTTTCGAAGGGATCAGCAAAATCATGCCACGTTCTAGGCTGTTATAACTGTCGGAGTTAAACGCATGGGGGTTAGCATCAAATACTGCGGCCATCACTTGATAAACACTGACACTGGCATCAGGACGGACTTTTTGCGCAATGCTCCAGAAGGTGTCCTTAGAGGTCGTTGGCCCATATTGATGATTGACCTGACGGATCTGTCCGTCTGGACCCATGATTTTTAAAGGTTTTATTTTGGGAGTATCAGCAGCTATCGCAGGATCAATAAAAGAGGTCGTGGAAGAAACAGCTAAAACGGTGGCCATCAGGCCCACAAGATACGAAGTGCGAAATTTCATCAATCCTTCCCTTTGAAGCGCTATTTAAGTTATCTCGCTGATAACAGGCTTTAGGCAATTGTATTTATTGAGATTACTATAAACTAGAAATCCCAGCCCTGCTACTGTTCACAATTGTAAAACAAAAAAAGCCTGCTGGCAGCAGGCTTTTTCATTGGGCATCAATTGCTACTTAAGACTTAGTAATAATCTCTCACTAAAATCTCGGCAATTTGCACACTGTTTAAGGCTGCGCCTTTACGAATATTGTCCGACACTACCCAAAGGTTAATACCGTGAGAATGGGAGATATCCTTACGCACACGGCCCACATAAACAGGATCGGTACCCGCTGCATGGGTCACAGCCGTTGGATATTCGTCATCGGATTCGAACAATACCACTCCTTCGGCATTACGCAGTAAAGCTTTAATATCTTCTGCATCGGCGACTTGACGCGTTTCGATATGTACGGCTTCTGAGTGACCATAGAATACCGGCACGCGCACAGCAGTCGCGTTAACGAGAATGTCATCGTCGCCAAAAATCTTCTGGGTTTCCCAGACCATTTTCATTTCTTCTTTGGTGTAGCCGTTGTCCATAAATTTATCAATTTGCGGCAATACGTTAAACGCGATTTGCTTTGGATAAACTTCAGCGTCAGCAGGCAGACCTTGCAGCAGCTTAGTGCATTGTTTTGCCAGTTCTTCAATCGCTTTTTTACCCGTACCAGAGACAGATTGATAAGTCGCCACGTTAATACGACTGATGCCATAAGTGTCGTAAATCGGTTTTAGAGCCACCAGCATTTGGATGGTCGAGCAGTTCGGGTTGGCAATAATATTACGGTTGCGGAAATCAGCAATCGCATGGGGGTTAACTTCAGGCACAACCAATGGAATATCAATGTCATAACGGAAGTGAGAGGTGTTATCGATCACCACACAACCCGCTTCAGCTGCGATAGGCGCCCACTTGGCCGAGACATCACCACCGGCAGAGAAGAAGCCTAATTGCGCTTGGCTCCAATCGAAGGTTTCGACGTCCAAAATGGTAACTTGTTTGCCATGGAAGCTGACCGTTTCACCGGCGCTACGGCTACTGGCTAAAGGATATAAGTTCGCAACCGGGAAGTTACGCTCTTCGAGGATCTCAATCATTGTTTGACCCACTGCACCCGATGCACCTAAAACGACAACATTAAATTCCTGCGACATAATTACCGACCGACTCCTGAAAAACCTAAATTGGACAACCAATCTACCTCAGATTGGCCGTGATAAGCCAGCGCCAATGCACTAAATTCGCGTCTATGTTTGTGATTTTTTCTCATAGTGTCGAAGCCATTCGACCTTGCAAAGCCATTTCGGAATACGGCATCGTCATCACGCAGGTCGTAGACGAATCTTGCGAGCTGTAATAGGGCTTTTTCATCGGGGACTTGTTCGAGTTCAACCGCCTTAAAATGAAATGGAGGCAATAGCTCGGATAAGCGTTTAGTGGCCGGAATGGCTAACAACTCACACAATTTTTGGTACAGCATAAAAGTGCCACGAGCCTTACCTTCTAAGCTGTAACCGGCGATATGTGGGGTGGCAAACTCAGCAAAAGGCACCAACTCCGGCATGGGATTTGGCTCCCCTTCCCATACATCGAGCACCAATTTAAGATCATCCCTTTGCTGCTTAACCTTAATTAAGGCTTGATTATCAATTACATCACCGCGGCAACAGTTCACCAACCACGTATTAGGTTTAAGACTCATTAGGCGCGATTCATCGAATAAATGCAGTGTCTTATGCTCGCCAGTGCGAGTGATGGGCACATGTAGGCTGATGATATCCGCTTCAAGTAATAGGGTATCAAGGCTCACAAAATGACGGGGATCGCCCTCGGCCGCTTTGATGGGGTCATTGAGTAATACCTTAATGCCGTAGGCTTCGAGGCATTTGGCCGTCGCGCTACCAGTATTGCCCGCGCCGACAATCCCCACGACTTTGCCCTTGAGCGGCGAGTTAAACCGCGCCGCCAGTTCTAACATCGCAATAAAGGCAAACTCCCCGACTGCGGTCGCATTACAGCCGGGCGCATTCGAAAAGGGAATGCCACGCCCAGCAAGGTAGGCCAGATCCACATGATCAGTCCCTATAGTTGCGCTGCCGACAAACTTAAGTTTTGGATTGGCATCTAACAGTGCGGCATTGACTCGGGTGACAGAGCGCACCAGCAGCACATCGGCATCTTGCACCTGCTCAGGCGTTAGCGTGCGGCCATTGACTGGAATTATCTCGCCTAACGCCCCAAATAAGGGTTCGACATAGGGCATATTTTCATCGACAACAATCTTCATGGGGACCTTTCTGATAAAAATGGGCTAGAGAGTGAGTAGCCAAGGATTCTAGCAAGACTCTGATCATAAACCCAATCCCTGAGTCGCATTGCTCAATTTTAGCTAATAAAAAAGGAAGCCGAAGCTTCCTTTTTTAACAAAAATAATAGTTTACTTATATTTGCGCATCACTAACGTTGCGTTAGTGCCACCAAAACCAAAGCTGTTGCTCATGACAGTGTTTAGCTCTGCATCGCGGTATTCACGCACGATTGGCATGTCCTTCGCAGCTTCATCTAAGTTATCGATGTTGATGCTTGGGGCAATAAAGCTGTTTTCCATCATGATTAAGCTGTAAATCGCTTCATGTACGCCTGCGGCGCCTAATGCATGACCCGTCATAGACTTAGTCGATGCAATCGGTGGACACTTGTCTTTAAAGACTTCACGTAGTGCTTCTAATTCACGCACGTCACCTACTGGAGTAGATGTACCGTGGGTGTTGATATAGTCAATTGGTGTGTCCACATCGGCCAGTGCCATTTGCATACAACGCACCGCACCTTCGCCAGACGGAGCCACCATATCGTAACCGTCTGATGATGCACCATAACCAATCACTTCAGCATAAATCTTCGCGCCACGAGCCAGAGCGTGCTCTAACTCTTCAACGATTAAGATACCGCCACCGCCAGAGATAACGAAACCATCACGGTCAGCATCATAGGTGCGAGAGGCTTTTTCTGGAGTGGCATTGTATTTAGTCGATAGCGCGCCCATCGCATCAAAGCCCATGGTCAGTGTCCAATCCACTTCTTCCGAACCGCCCGCAAACACCATATCTTGCTTACCCATTTGGATAAGTTCAACGGCGTGACCGATACAGTGAGCACTGGTCGCACAGGCTGAACTGATTGAGTAGTTCATACCTTTAATTTTGAAGGGTGTCGCTAAACAAGCGCTGGCCGTGCTCGACATAATGCGTGGCACGATATAAGGACCCACGCGTTTTACGCCTTTTTCGCGTAGAATATCAGCCGCTTGCACTTGGTTAGAAGACGAAGCGCCGCCTGTACCCACAATCAACCCTACGCGAGGATCTGAATATTGCTCTTCAGTTAACTGAGCATCCTTAATGGCTTCTTGCATTGCAATGTAAGCATATGCCGCAGCATCGCCCATAAAACGCAGCGCTTTACGGTCAATCAGCTCTGAAGGATCTAATTTGATATTGCCCCATACATGACTGCGTAGTTGCATTTCTTCAAACTGAGCGGAATGTGTAATACCACTACGGCCCGCTTTAAGTGACTCAGTCACTTCTTGCTTGTTATTACCGATACTTGAAACAACACCCATTCCGGTGATCACGACTCTTTTCATTTTATTGCTATCCATTGTGTACATGTCAGTACCTACTTTTTGCTGAGCCAATAGTATCTGTTTTGCTTCAATTAAGTGGTCAGCTTTCCATAAAGGCGGGTAAAATAATGCCTAATATGAGACCGAGAGTATATTTCTTTGACTGCTAAGCCCCAAAAATCTTACCAATTTAAGCGTGATTACCCGCAACTAATCAACCTTTATCCCCCATGCGCATTGACTACTGCACAGTCTCTGGACAATTTTACTCTCCTTCAACTCTCTCGCTTACCGACGCAATCAACTCAGCTCATTCAGGGCTTGCACGTCATGGGGCAATGGGGATTAGGCGATGGACTCGAGCTACTCTCTTTACTGCATCACTGGCAAACGCATACTCAACCTCAAGGCAAAACGCGTCTGTTAGTCAAAGTGTTTGAGCCCAATCCCATTAACGATTACGAACTTAAATTACTTTGGGATCAATCGCAAAGTTTAATTTCCAAGCCTCATTTACAACCCATTGCCAATGCCATACTTAAGGCAAAGCCTGCGCGCATTATAGGGTGCCAGAGATTAATTTTTGATGACGGCCTAATCACAGTCGATTTGCATTTTGGCGATCTGAACACAGCAGTTAGCCAACTCCCCCACAGTACTTCTCATCCCATTCAGCAATGGCTGGTTTTACCGCATTTACCTGCGCAGCTAAATGGTAAGCAGCTCTGGCAAATGGCGCGCTTGAGTGCGGATGATGCCCTACTGATTGGGCTTAATCTTAGTGAAACAGCGCAACACCTTGCCCACAGTTGCGGCTTTAGCACGCTTGACGTCAGCCAAGACGCTCTCAATGAAAATACCTGCGACTCACTGCGAAGCCAGATTATCAGCGACAAGATTCTGATCCATGAGCGTAAATTGCTGCGTCAACAAGCCGATACCGTTCAGGCATTTACCCCAAAACCTTCGGCACTCGCCACTAAAGAGCAGCCAATTGCCATCATAGGCGGCGGACTCGCGTCAGCACATCTGATGCTATCACTCGCCGAACGAGGCCAAAGTAGCATATTGTTTTGTAAGGATAATGAGTTAGGCCAAGGCGCATCTGGTAATCGCCAAGGGGCGATCTATCCCCTACTCACGCCAGAAAATGATGAACTTAGCCGTTTTTTCCAACAGGCGTTTCTATTCAGTCGCCGCCGAATCGAGGCGCTGAGTCTTGCATCAACGATGGGCACGAACGGAACATCTGGCGTGACACCAATTTCCCATGATTTTTGTGGTGTGCTGCAAACGGGTCATGATGAGCGCAGCCAACAACGGCTCGATAAAATCATCCAAAGCCAAGACTGGCCAGTGGAAATCGCCTACGCCGTAGATGCGAATGAAGCCAACGAAATAGCTCAAATAGGGATTGATAAGGCTGGATTTTTCTATCCTCTTGGAGGCTGGGTATGCCCATTTGAATACGCCAAGGCGTCGGTAGATAAGGCCTCTCAACTTGCCCATGTGCAGTGCCATTTCAATACCGACATCACCGAAATCAAGTGTGATACAAATGCTTGGTATCTCCACACTCAAGGCCAACGTTTTGGACCATACAGCCAACTCGTGCTCGCCAATGGCGCGCAGCTGACACAGTTTTCGGCCAGTGAACGTTTGCAGATAAGTCCGTTTCGCGGCCAAGTGAGCCACGTCCCCGCCCAATTTAAACTGAGCCAATTGGCGACCGTGTTATGCGCGAATGGTTACCTCACGCCGAGTCATCAAGGCTTGCATTGTCTTGGCGCCAGTTATGTAAAAGCGGCAGCTCACCTCGATTTTTGCCCGCAGGAGCAACGGGAAAACCTAGGCAAAATGCAAGAAAGCTACCCCAATCAAGCCTGGGTTGACGATATCGACATCAGGGGCAATAGCGCCCGAGTTGGCGTGCGCATGGTAACGCGGGATCATTTCCCGATGATGGGCTGCGCGCCCGATGTGGCTGAAATATTGGCGCGCTATGAACAGCATCAACTCAATCAGCAGCAGGCCGAACAAAGCAAGCATTATTGGCAAACAACCCCAGCTCCCATCCTCAATGGCCTTTATATCCTAGGTGGTTTAGGGTCGCGGGGGCTAAGTTCAGGGCCGTTGGCGGCCGAATGCTTAGCGGCACAATTAACCGGTGAGCCGCTGCCACTGGATTGGCCAACCTTAAATAAACTCAACCCAAATCGGATGTGGTTACGCAAATTACTAAAGGGTAAAGCACTTTAGTAAAGTGCGGCTTGAGTAAAATAGCCAATTAAAACAAAGACTGATCATTGAGTTTAATCAGGCTTGCATCTTAACGCTTTAATAATTGGCAGCCCAATACAAAAAGGATTAAGCAGTGCTTAATCCTTTTTGTATTTAGACTGAGTATTAACTATTAAGCGTTAACCCTAGAGCGAAGTACCCTGCTTAGTCGTTTTTACTCGAGTGCGATTATTATTGTCGCGACTTTGACGGATCAAGGCATCACCATCGAACTCGGTTTGAGCAGATACTTGCTCACGATGGGCTTTCGCTAATCTATCGTACAGCAGCACATTGACCGACGCAGCCAGATTCATGCAGCCTACCGTCGGCACATAAACCACGGCATCCGCCCTATCGATAATCTCTTGGCCAATGGTGCCATCCTCAGGGCCAAACACATAAAAGGCTTTCTCGGGATGCACAAACTCAGGTAAGGGTGTCGCCCCTAGGACTAAATCCACGCACACCAGCTTAGTGTCAGAGGGGAGCGCATCGAGTAAGGAGGCCACACCAGTCAATGGAATCCGCTCGGCGGCGCTCTGCGTATCGGCGTTATATTGCTGCGGCCCACGGGCGGCATATTCATAGCGTTTACCCGTGTAGAACACGGCATCGACACCATAACAACCCGAAGCGCGCATAATGCCGCCTACGTTCGTCGGGGTTTTCGGATTGACTAGACCGATATAAACCGCTTGCGGCCCCTCAGATTCAGCCATGGCATCAACCGAAGTCGTCGTGGATATACTCATTAATTAGGCCGCTAAATGACTAACAATCTTGCCATGTAATTGTGTCCAAGCCGCTTCCACTAATGCAAAATCGGCATCATTTAATTCTTGGCGCGCGAGGGCTAAACAGTCGGTCATTTTTTCAAGTAAGGCTTCTAACGTGCTCTCGCCTTCGTCTTCGAGTTGCGATAACACCACCGCCACATGGCCTTGCAGATAACCGCAGGCAAATAAGGCGTCGTCATCACCATGGCTTACGACAGACTCAATCCACTGTTCTAGTGCTTCTTCATACTGCTCTAACATCGGGTCAAACTCTCCAATAACGTATTTCGCCCAAATGGCCGCTGGCCCCTCGGTGCTTGCAATCTCCGAGGAGAATAAATCTGATTAGTCGGGGTTGGCCACCTGATACATCACATAATCATGGTAACCCGTCGTCACTTTGTAATAGCCACAAAGCTCACGATCTAATTGAGGGTCGCCACTATCCACAATTAAGGGGCGTCCTTCAAGTGCTTTTAGCTTAGTTTTTGTGGCGAGGATAATAATATTGTCCTTACCGAGGCGGCGGATCAGCTCTGGCGACAACTGCTGGTTGCCACGACCGAGAATATGCCCCTGCCCGCCAATCAAGGTAATAACCAGTTTTGCCGGCTTATCTTGAGTAAAGTCGAGCAACTGCTTGGCGGTTAAATCACTCGCCACCAAGGCTTTATCTTGAATAAGATCAACCCCCAACAGGGTGTTATCGAGCCCAAGCTCTTCCATTACAAAGGCGACCGTGCTGCCCGAGCCCATAATGTACAGCTCGTCTTCCATTTGCTGGATAACATCGGCGGCAATATCGGCAAGCACGAGCTCATCGACCTCTTTTCCGCCCATCTTTACTGCTTGTACATAACGGGGTTCAGCGGGCACTAATAGCTCACCAAAGCGTTTGGCGCGCACCGTGCCTTGGCGAAAAGCTACTTCATCGATATCCATCACATCGGCACTCATCAGGCTGACTAACTCACCCTCAAGCAACATTTTGACCACCATACCCGCAGCATGGGGCGTGATGCCGTAAACACCTGAATGGATTTTTACTCCAGCAGGAACACCAAGCACGGGTAATTTATCGTCGATAACGGCTTGTTCAAACACGCTATACACATCACGCGCCGTGCCATCGCCCCCCGCAAACAGTAATAAATCCAACGGTTCGTTCAGCAAGGTACGCACTACGGCTTGCGTGTCGACGGCTTGGGTTTTATCCGGAGTTTGATACACCACACGGGTGTTAAAACCTAAGGCGTTGGCGGCATCCTCCCCCATCACACCTGAGGCGGTAATGATTTCGATATCTTTGGCAAAAGGGGCAATCACTTCTAAGGCTTGCATCATACGCTTTATCGCCTTGGGCTCGGCGCCTAAGGCAAGGGCTTCTTCTGCCACGCCATCGCTGCCCTTAAGACCCACACTGCCACCTAAACCCGCCAGTGGATTGATGACTAAGCCTAAACGAAACCGGATCACCTTAACCTCTCTTGTTCATTATTCTAGTTTTTACAATGAGTTACTTTCAAAATCAATATAAGCTTATGCAGCAACCGCTTGCGCCCTATCCTTAGGGATCAAAAATACCGCTAACATGGCCGCAAAGGCACAGGCCGCCGCAAATACCCAAGACCATACAGCGCCGCTACCATCACCCCAGATATAACCGCAAATCCAAGTGCCGAGTGCGCCGCCAACCCCAAAGCTTAAGCTGGCATACAGGGCTTGCCCTTGGCTGCGATGACTGGCATCAAAATTTCGATGCACAAATTGAATCGAGGCCGCATGGGTCAAGCCGAAGGTGAACGCATGCAGCACTTGGCTTAAGCCCAGCAATAACATGCTCTCTACGCCAAAGGCGACCAACAACCAGCGCACGGCGGTCATGGCAATACTGACGACAAGCAAGGTATTGACGCCATAACGTCCAAGCAAGCGAGGCGCAAACATAAACATCACGATTTCGGCCATTGCACCGAGGGCGACAAAAATCCCCGCGGCCGCTTCGGTATAACCCGCCTGCTTAAGATAGAGCACAAAGAAACCGTAAAAAGGCCCTGCGCTCATCTGTAATAACATCGCCGACACCATGAACCACAGAATGGGTTTAGTCCATTTAAGTGGCTGGCGCTCTTGTCCTTGTGGGCGCATAGCCCGATTGGCTGGCAATGGCAAGGCACACACCAGCATCCCTGTAAACAAAACTAAACCAATATAGGGCAACACCTCGGTGCCCCATTGACCAATGGCAAAACCGGCGCCGACCACTAAGCAGATATAGCCAATGCTGCCAAAGCTGCGGATTTGTCCATAGCGGCTGGCATTTTCACCTAAGGTTTCGAGGGTGATCACCTCAAGCTGCGCCAAAATCGCGTTCCAGAAGAAGGTATACAGCGCAAGGCTGAGCGCCATATACACAAAACCACCGTGGTAGAAAAAGCTTAAATACGCCAGCATCGCCGCGCCCGCGCCCATCTTAACCAATTCAGAGCGCATGCCTGTGCGATCGGCCACCTTCGCCCACACATTGGGAGCCACGATACGGGTCGCCATTAAAATCGCGAGCAAAAAACCGATTTCTTGAGGGTTAAATCCCCGGTTTTCGAAGAAGACCCCAAGGTAAGGGATCATAGTGCCGAGAATTGAAAAGAAGAAAAAATAACAGGCACATAGCCAGCGTAACTGCTGGCTTGTGCTAGAGATTGTAGGCATTAACGCATTCCATTTATTACACAGCCGCTATGCATCTTTATTCCATGCAGACTGTCTCATTCATCGCGCCTATCTCATGCCGAGAATCGGTGTATGACTGCGAACATCCTGATTTTGAGCTCTGTGTCTTAACAGATGATCCATCAACACAATCGCCAGCATAGCTTCGGCGATCGGTACCGCGCGGATCCCGACACAGGGGTCGTGACGACCTTTAGTCACCACTTCTGCCATTTCACCTTGGGCCGTCATGCTTTGACCCGGCACACTGATACTCGAGGTTGGTTTTAATGCGATATGAGCAATAATCGGTTGACCCGATGAGATGCCGCCGAGGATGCCGCCCGCATGATTAGATTCAAAACCCTGCGGCGACATTAAATCGCGCCCTTCTGAGCCCTTTTGCGTCACAACCCCAAAACCATCACCAATTTCCACGCCTTTTACCGCGTTTATGCCCATTAAGGCATGGGCGATGTCGGCATCGAGCCTATCGAACACAGGCTCACCCAGTCCAACAGGCACGCCCGTCGCCACCACCGAAATTTTTGCACCAATGGAATCACCGGATTTTTTCAGCTCGCGCATATACTCATCCAGCGCCTCGAGCTTAGTCGCATCGGGGAAGAAAAAGGCGTTCTGCTCGATTTGACTAAAATCGAGGGTCTCGGCACTAATCGGTCCAAGTTGCGACATATAGCCTTGGATATTAATCCCATGCACTTGCTTTAAATACTTTTTCGCCACAGCGCCTGCAGCAACCCGCATAGCGGTTTCGCGTGCCGATGAACGGCCGCCACCACGGTAATCACGCAGGCCATACTTTTGCTGATAGGTGTAATCGGCATGTCCTGGACGGAATAAATCTTTGATATTGGAATAATCTTGGCTGCGCTGATCGGTGTTTTCGATCAAAAGCCCAATGGAGGTGCCCGTGGTTTTGCCCTCAAACACACCGGATAAGATCCGTACTTCATCAGGCTCACGACGCGCGGTGGTATAACGGGATGTGCCAGGACGACGGCGGTCTAAATCATGCTGCATATCGGCTTCGGTGAGTTCGAGCCCTGGTGGGCAACCATCAATAATACAACCGAGCGCCACACCGTGACTTTCACCAAAGGTAGTCACCACAAAATTTTGACCAATACTGTTTCCAGACATCCGCTTTTTACACCTTAAATGATTTGCTTATCGCTCCGCGCCCAGCAATGGCTGGACAATTCTTTTTCCCGCTGCAAGCCTAACTGGCAGCGGGAAAAGACTCAACCTAATTTATTATTGCGCGTCGCGATAAATAGCAAAAAGCGATTGATGTTCGACCAGTTGGTCGCGCGTCAACACAAACACACCGTCACCGCCGTGTTCAAAGTTAACCCAGGTAAACGGCACTTCAGGGAATTGCTCCATCAGATGCACCATAGAGTTACCCACCTCAACCACTAAAATCCCTGTTGGTGTCAGGTATTGAGCCGCATTCGCTAAAATGCGTTTGGTTAAGTCAAGGCCATCACGACCGGAAGCTAACCCAATGGCTGGCTCATGGTGATATTCATCTGGCATATCGCCGATGTCTTCTTCATCAACATAAGGCGGATTAGAAACAATCAAATCGTATTGTGGACCTTCAGGAATGGCTGAAAACAGATCCGATTGCATCGGGAAAACTCTGTCCATCACCCCTAAGGTTTCAACGTTGATTTGCGCCACATCGAGGGCATCTTCGCTGATATCGAGCGCATCGACCTCTGCTTCATCAAATTCGTAGGCACAGGCAATCGCAATACAGCCACTGCCAGTGCATAAATCTAAAATACGATTAACGGGTTTGCCATATAACCAAGGACCAAAGCGATTGGCAATCATCTCGGCGATAGGTGAACGAGGTACCAATACGCGCTCATCCACATAGAATTCAAGCCCTGCAAAGCGCGCTTTATTGGTTAAATAAGGCACAGGCAAACGCTCACGTACGCGGCGAATGATCAGCTCAACGATTTTGTGTTTTTCACTGCTGGTTAAGTTACTTAAAATCACTTGTTGACCGATTTCTTCGGGCAAGTGCAGCGCATGAAACACTAATGCGATGGCCTCATCCCACGCGTTATCCGTCCCGTGGCCATAGTACACATTGGCATCATTAAAGCGGCTCACCGCCCAACGCAACATGTCACCTATGGTGCGTAACTCTGTCACAGCTTCATCTACAAAGATCTTATCCAAAACGCTCTCCCGCTTGTGTGTTCGTAAACATTGTAACTGAACTCTGTTCAGAAACCATAGGATTCAATAGAATACCCGCCATGAATAAAGACGATGATAAAGAAGGCATGGCGATGTTTTCGGCGCTGATCGAGGGGATAAAACCTATCGACCAAGATAAGCGGCATTTTCGCACGCCCCTAAAAACCAAACAGGAAATAGAACTGAAAGAGCAGCAACTGCATGCTGACAGTTATTTCTCAGATACTTATCAACCTCTGCTGCCCGTTCAGGGGCCAATGCGTTGGCTCGACGAGGGTGTCGACAGTCTCGAGCTTAAACGCTTAAGACGAGGTGATTACCAACCGGATTTATTGCTGGACTTACACGGTTACCGCCAATCCGAGGCTAAACTCGAACTCGCGGCGCTGATCCAAGCCTGCGTAAAACAGCAAAGCCAATGTTGTTGTGTGATGCACGGTTACGGCACTGGCATACTAAAACAGCAGGTGCCTATGTGGTTGGTGCAACATCCTATGGTAAAAGCCTTTCATCAGGCCCCCAAAGAATGGGGTGGCGATGCGGCGCTGCTAGTACTTATCGATATTGGCGACCAGCCGCATCGACGTTAATGGACGAATTAATCCTCTAAAAACAAAGGGCCCACTGATGTGAGCCCTTTGTTTTATCGAAGAAATTAACTAATGCTGTGGGGCGCATGCTGCCAAACAATGCAGGCCTGCTCGGCATGTTTATCTATCAGAGTAATTCCTGAGGTGGCAAATAAGGGCGGCTCAACACCTGCGACTAACTCACTAACCAAATAGCCTAAGAGCGGCATATGGGAAATCACCAGCACTTTATCGGCCTTATACAACTCGGCATAGGCAACAATTAAGGCGGCCACATTGGCGGGATCGCCTGAAGGCACTAAATCATCCACGACCAGCCATTTGCGTGGTTCGGGGAAATGCTGACTCAATTCTTGCCACGTTTGCTGCGCACGTAAATAAGGGCTGACCAAAACAAGATCAAAATCGCTGACACTTCGGGCTAACCAGTTACTCATTAAGACAGTATGGTGTCTTCCTAAATCGGTAAGCGTTCTGTCCCTATCCGACTGAGCATTAAATCCAGCGTCACCATGTCGCATCAAAAATAGCTGCATACTTCTCTCGCTACCCACACTTGTTTTTGTTTTATCCCAATTGTAGCCCTAAAATGGATTTCAACAAACCTTGTAAGGGTTAATCTTTAGTCGATAAACACAAGAGATATTTGCCAAAAACCATTAAGACTATCAATATATAACAAGCCATCGTTACCGGAGTGTCTCTTTGCAAGCCTCTCAGTCTATTTACAAAAGTCCAAACGATCATCGTCAGTACCGTTATCTCGTGTTAGATAATGCCCTGCGGGTATTATTGGTCGAAGATTTGGACGCCAGCCAAGCCGCCGCTTCCATGGCGGTGGCCGTAGGACATTTTGATGATCCTGTGGATAGACCCGGTATGGCGCATTTTTTAGAGCATATGCTCTTTTTAGGCACGGAAAAATTCCCCGACTCCGGCGAGTATCATGCCTTTATCAATCAGCATGGCGGCAGTAACAATGCTTGGACCGGCACAGAGCACACCAATTTCTTTTTTACGATCAACGCCGACGTATTTGCCGACTCCCTAGACAGATTTAGCCAATTCTTTATCGCCCCCAAATTTGACCTCGACCTAGTCGATAGGGAGCGCCAAGCGATTGAATCTGAATTTAGTTTAAAGCTGAAGGACGATATCCGCCGCACCTATCAAGTGCTTAAAGAAACCGTCAATCAACAGCATCCGTTTTCAAAGTTTTCCGTGGGCAATTTAGTCACGCTAGGCGGAGAACAGGCGCAGGTCAGAAGCGAGCTATTAGCATTTTATCAAAGCCATTACAGCGCCAATTTAATGACGCTCTGTTTAGTCGCACCTATGCCGTTAGATGAGCTTCAGGCGCTTGCAGTGCAATATTTCAGTACAATCAGAAACTTAAACTTAGTCAAACAGTATCCCGATGTACCGCTGTTTTCTGAAAACGAACTGCTTAAGCAAATCAATATTGTCCCCTTAAAGGAACAAAAGCGTTTAAGTATCAGTTTTAACTTTCCTGGCATCGATCACTACTACAAACGTAAACCACTCACCTACATTAGCCATATTCTCGGTAATGAGAGTAAAGGCAGCCTGTTGTCGTATCTTAAAGAACAAGGTTTAGTGAATAATTTATCGGCAGGTGGCGGTGTCAATGGCTATAACTTCAAGGACTATTGCATTGGCCTACAGCTCACAGATAAAGGCATGAGCAATATTGAAGACATTGTTTGCAGCTGTTTTGAGTATATTGAGTTAATCAAAACTCAAGGCCTTGAAGACTGGCGCTATTTGGAGCGAGCAAATCTGCTAAAAATGGCATTTCGCTATCAAGAACACGTTAAATCCCTCGATTTGGCCAGCCACTTAAGCATCAATATGCACCACTATGAAGTGGAAGATCTGCTCTTTGGTGATTATCGTATGGATGGTTTAGACGTGCCCGAAACACTCGAGTTATTGGCACTAATGACACCGCAAAACATGCGGTTGCAACTTATTGCACAGTCCGTTAAGAACGACCGTAAAGCTAACTGGTATCACACGCCATACCAAATTTTGCCGATAAAGCCTGAGTCCCTCGCCCGTTGGCAAGTCACTCAGATTCGTCCAGAACTCCAGTTACCCACAGCGAATCCCTTCATTGTGGCTGATTCTATTGCTCGTCCCGATAAAAGCGAAGTCGCAGTCCCTGTTATCGTTGCGGAATCCACGGGATACCGGATTTGGCATAAAAAAGACGATGAATTTAATGTCCCTAAAGGGCATATGTATTTATCACTCGACTCTGAGCAAGCAAGTAAAACCCCCAAACATGCCGCTCTCACCCGCTTGTATGTCGAGATGTTACTGGATTATCTAACCGAGCCTACTTATCAAGCTGAAGTCGCAGGATTAAGCTACAACATCTATCCACACCAAGGGGGCATAACGCTACATTTATCCGGTTTTACCGGTAATCAAGAGACGCTGTTAGCTTTGCTTATCCATAAAGCAAGAGAACGTAATTTCACCGAAGAACGGTTTGCCTTAATCAAGTCTCAGCTGTTACGTAGTTGGCAAAATTTAGCTCAAGCTAAGCCGATTTCACAACTGTTCACCAGCCTGACAGCAACATTACAGAAGCGCAGTTACGAACCAGCCAGAATGGCCCAAGCACTTGAAAATATAACCTTAAATGATCTACATAACCATGTAAGGGCATTTTACGAAAAAATTTATCTAGAAGGATTAATTTACGGCGATTGGTTAGTCTCAGAGGCGCAGGCACTCGGCAAACGTCTGGAGCATATCTTGTCCCTCGTCTCTAGCCCTAGCGCAGAATCCACCCGTGAATTAATTAATTTAACCGGACAAGGCACCCTTTTAAGAGAACTGGCGATAGATCATCAAGACAGCGCCATTATCGTCTATTACCAATCAGCAAGGGCAACGCCAGAAAAAATGGCACTGTTTAGCTTACTAAATCACGCGATGTCCTCAACCTTCTTCCATGAACTGCGTACTGAAAAACAATTAGGCTACATGGTTGGCACAGGTTACCTTCCGCTGAATCGCCATCCTGGACTCATTTTCTATATTCAATCACCCACAACGGGTCCACTGCATTTACTGGAAGCAATCGACGAGTTTATCGCGGACTTTAACTATGCAGTTATGCAAATAACGAATGAAGAATGGGAAAGCACAAAACAAGGACTCATCAACCAGGTAATGGAACATGATGCCAATCTTAAAACTCGTGGCCAACGTTATTGGGTGAGTGTAGGTAATCGAGATTATCAGTTCAATCAACGGGAACTGGTTGTGGCTGAAATCAGCAAGCTCACCCGCCCCGATTTAATCAAGTTTATGATGCAAAAAATGCGCACGAAGCATAGTGATCGCTTAGTGCTTTTTAGTACCGGTTCTGAGCATGTATCTCAATCAGCCCTCAAATCTGACAATATGATTACCGATCTAAAACTGTTCAAACAAAACGCTGAAAAGTTCAATTTTTAACCTAAAAAAAGCTGCTAGATCATTAATCCAGCATTTACTGTAAACAAACAAAACCGCTGCATTCATGCATTTGTGCAGTAGTATCTCTGGTCTTTGTAGTAAAAATTAATGTAAAACATGGTCAATCCATCCCTCAGATCAAATGCTGCACACTATCTAACGCCATCTGTCTGCAATTTAAAGGAATTTTTACATTATCACTTTTGACAAAAGCTTCTATTTCTGGAAAAGTGATGTAACACAATTGTTTCATGGCATCCTCGGACAATACTAAGAACAACACTATGCCAAAAGCACTCTTACAAATAATTATCCTTCATTGCTTGTTTTTAAGTACTTTGATTCTATCTTTCTATACTTCAGCATTTTCTAGTGAGGCCTCCCCTCAAGTGATTTTACAGTCACAGTCATTCGGAGTGGCACAAGGCCTTTCGCAAGGCACTGTAACCTCAATAGTTCAAGATAATGATGGTTATCTCTGGATTGGTACATTTAACGGCCTTAACAGATTTGATGGAAGAAACTTCAAAAATTTTTATGCTGATGAAACAAGTTCCGGATTACCTAGTTCATTTATTCGAAGTTTACAATTAGATAAGAATGGTAAACTTTACGTAGGTACAGATAAAGGTTTGGCAGTATATGATAAAAGTAAAGATTCATTCATAACATACGGCCCTCCATTTGAAAATAAGCCTATTTGGAGTATAAACACCACTTTAGATAGCCTAATCATTGGTACCGACAACTCAATAATAGAAATTAATGGGAATAATAGTTTTAAAATATTTTCACCAAAAGGAATTGGTGAAATAAAAAAAATAATAAAGAGTGGTGATAGTTATGTATTTAAAGACTACTCAGGAAAGTTGTTTGAATTAAATAAAAACAAACTAAAACTTATTAAAGAAAATATTATAGATATTGAACAAAAAAATGCAGACACTATTATACTATCCTCAGAAGATGGTCTTTTTGAATTTAATGGAAATATTATAAAAAAAATAGACAATCGCCCATTCTCACAACTAGGAAAAAACCATCAAAATATATACGGAATTTCAGAAAACTCTATAGTTGACATTACTTCAACAAAAAAAATAGGTTTGATACCAGCATTCGCTCCAGACAAAAACACTTATTTTTATATAAATAAAAGCTACTTTACATTTGGCAGTATTGACCAAGGTTTTTCGATTATAAAAAAGCAAAACAATCTAGTAAAGCAAACTACTCTTGTTAACAACAGCATTTGGCATTTAACTAAAAATGAAAATGGTTTTCTCGTTTCATCGGATTCAGAATATATAACTCTTTTTGATGAAAACTTCCAGAAAAAAAAGGACTTCAATACACATACCGTAGGATATAAATATGCAGTATTGATCGGGAATAACCTTTTTTACGGAACGAGGCATGGTTTGTTTTTACAAAATAATGAATCAGTTACTATGCTTAGTTCAGAAACTATCTCATCATTATCCCAAAGTGATGATGGTTCGCTTTTATCTGCGGGCACACCTAATGGAAAGATATTAATAATAAAAAACTCTAGTATAATAAAAACCATTGACACAAAAAGAAACGAGCCAATTTTTGATATAGAAATAATATCTGAAAATTTACTTTACGTTGCAAGTCAAGGTGGTTTAAGAAAATATGAAAATAGCAATGAGACTATAATTAGCGAACAATTAACCTATAGTATTGAAAAAGATAAAAATAATATTTTATTTGGTACATCCACAGCACTAATGCGTTATAACCCATTAACTGAAAAAAATGAAAAAATACTTTCTAACAATAAAGAAATATATTCAATTGTGAATGATGCTGATTTCATCACACTATCTTCACTAGGTGAGGTAATTGTTTACAACAAGAATAACCAGACTTCATACACGTTGAATACATCAAATGGAAGTCAATATGAGTATAACTCACCCAGCGCAATAAGAATTAATAATGTTATTCTATTAGCAGGTGTAAATGGGATAAGTATTGTATCTCCAGAAGAAGTTACACATTATATAAAAAACCAAAAAATAAGCAAAGCTGAGATAATAAATTTTTCAGTTTTCAATATAGCACAAGAAAAAAATGGAAAGTACTTAAAACAACCAATTGATGTAACAAGTGAAATAACACTTAAATATTCCGAATATCCTTTTTCATTTGACTTCTTAACACCAATGTCAGATGAGTTCTCTACAAACTATTATTATAGAATGCAGGGACTGTCGGATACATGGATTTATTCTAATGGAAATAACTCTGCAACTTATACTAACTTATCTCCTGGGAAATACGTTTTTCAAGTTTATGCTATAAACAAGCTTTCTGGAGAAAAGTCACCTGAAAAAGAAGTGAATATAATAATAACGCCACCTTGGTGGTCTTCAACTCAAGCTAAAATATTTTACTTTATTATTCTAATTTTTATCACCCTATTCATCTTTAAAGCTATACTAAGAAAAAGAGAAGTCCAGCGACAAATAGCTTTAAGTGAGGAGCGCCTAAAGCTGTCTCTCTGGGGAAGTGGCGATGAAATGTGGGACTGGGATATAGAAACGGGTAATATTTTCCGCTCGAATATTTGGGGTGCATTAGAGTTTCCAAGGGATGGCCACCGTTCAGGTAATAATGATGAAGAAAGTAACATTCACCCCATGGATCAGGAACGCGTCAGAGAAGCACTGAATAAACATTTCTATGGTGAGACAGATCACTTTGAAGCGGCATATAGAGTTAAGGGCAAAGATGATAGCTGGATCTGGATTTTAGATAGGGCCAAAATTGTAGAAAGAGATGATAAAGATAATGCCCTTCGAATGACAGGTACTATTAAAAATATCAGTCAATTTAAACAAAAAGAAGAACAATTAAAACTGTTCGAAAAAGCCATCGAAAATATTTCAGAAGGCATGTTTATTCTCGACAGCGAGTATCGTTTTGTCGAGGTCAACGAAGCATGTTGTAGAATTTCACAGCGAAATAGAGCTGATTTTATTGGTAATTTGCTTACCTTTGAATTATATCCAGAGTCCTTCTCAAATCAGATCCGCAGTATGCTGAAGCAGCAAGGTCGATGGGCGAGTGAAGTCGAAGCTAGTCGTGGTGATAAAAGCCATTTCCATATGGAGCTCACCATAGACGCGATTTACGATGAGTCGGGCGAACTATCACACTATGTAGGTGTTTTCTCCGACATATCAAGACGTAAACAGCAGGAAGAAGAGCTTCGAAAACTCACCAACAATGATTTACTGACTGGCCTGCCAAACCGTTCAAACTTACAAGTCACATTAGGGAACTTAGTCAATAAAGAAATTAATCATGCATTAATGGTACTCGATTTAGATAATTTTAAGCGTATTAATGACTCATTAGGTCATCAAATTGGCGATCAATTACTTAAACTGGTATCTGTCAGAATAAAATCCTCCGTACCGAAAAACACGAGCATCTATCGTTTAGGTGGAGATGAATTTGCCATTGTGCTCGATAAAACCTCTGATATAAGTGCCTGCGCGGCAATTGCGGGACGAATTATTGAAGCTTTTAAAGCTGTATATGAAATAGGCAATGAGCAACTTGTTTTGGGTGCAAGTATCGGGATTGTACTTTATCCAGAGGATGAACAGAGTGAACAAGCATTACTGAGAAAGGCGGATATTGCCATGTACCATGCAAAATCGGCTGGCGGTAATTGTTACCAATTCTACTCAGAATCTCTTAACCAACATGCGATTAAGCAATTAGAAATTGAAAATCTTATCAGGGAAGGTTTAAAAGATGATTTATTTGAGGTGTATTACCAGCCTAAAGTTGATCTAAAGCATGGTCATGTTACCGGAATGGAAGCCTTAGTGAGATTAAATCATCCAATCTTAGGACTTATTCCACCGAATGATTTTATTCCTCTTGCAGAAGAAAATGGCCTCATTATTGAAATTGGTGAAATTGTACTCAGAAAAGCCTGTTTTGCCGCCCAAAAATGGCGTGAACTGGGTCTGTTTAAAGGGAGAGTCGCCGTCAATTTATCGTCACGTCAGTTTGCACTGCCCGATCTGCAACAACGAATTGAATCTATTTTACGATTAACACAATTGCCAGCAGCACATCTTGAACTCGAAATCACCGAAGGGACGGTGATTAAACAACCGGAAATGGCCATTACCGTTATGCAGCAACTGACGAAAATGGGTGTCAATCTAGCATTAGATGACTTTGGTACGGGTTATTCGTCACTTTCTTACTTAAAACGATTCCCTATCCATACGCTAAAAATCGATAAAGCCTTTGTCGATGATATTGATAAGTCAGATCGTGATTTGAAGATGGTCGATTCTATTATCACCATTGCTCATAATATGGGACTATCAGTGGTTGGAGAAGGTGTTGAACAAGCAGCACAGCTAAATATCCTACGCGCCCTAAACTGTGAAGAAATACAAGGTTATATCTTTAGCAAAGCGATTAATGAGACCGAGTTTACTCAATTGCTGCAAGATGACCGGAGTAAATTCATGCCCCACCACAACATTATTTGATCATCTAATTATCTCTCTGTCGGTAGTTTGAAACATTGGCACAACATCTGCAAATAGATGTCCAGTGTCAAAAAATAAAATATTATCAACTACCCTGAGAGATAAAACGATGAAAGGAATTCTTACCGCAGCAGCTTTACTGTCTACTATCGGCTTTGTAACAACTGCCGCAGCCATTGAAACAACTGTAACTGTAGAGAAAAGCCTCTCTCAAACTGTTGTGTCATCTGAAGCGACTAAAGAAGTTGATCAAGAAGTCGCTGGTCATCCGTATGTCAAATTCAAACCATTTGAAGTCGCTGGCCACCCGTATGTCAAATTCAAACCATTTGAAGTCGCTGGTCATCCGTATGTCAAATTCAAACCATTTGAAGTCGCTGGCCACCCGTATGTCAAATTCAAACCATTTGAAGTCGCTGGTCACCCGTATGTCAAATTCAAACCATTTGAAGTCGCTGGTCACCCGTATGTCAAATTCAAACCATTTGAAGTCGCTGGTCACCCGTATGTCAAATTCAAACCATTTGAAGTCGCTGGTCACCCATATGTGAAATTCAAACCATTTGAAGTCGCTGGTCACCCGTATGTCAAATTCAAACCATTTGAAGTCGCTGGTCACCCATATGTGAAATTCGCTAACTCAAATACTGAAATAGCGTAATTTAACTGTAAATTGAGGTCACAGAATATGATTAACTCACTAAAAAAAGCACTTGGTTTCGCAAAGCCTGTTCGTAAAAAAGTAAAATTACCAGAAGGCTTAAACCACCTTGAAGTGATCCCAGCAAAGGGTTGGTGGAATTAATTCCATCTAAATCTGAAAACATTATCGTTTAGATAGTCTAGAGCTACTCAGCTAGCGCGCGGCCTAGACCAATAAAAAAGGAGCATCAAGCTCCTTTTTTATTAGTCACATTTACGACAAATCATATCTATATTAAGCGGTTAGACTTCCGTCAGAACTCTGACACACTCTTCTTAGTGCAATACGCTTATGGGAGGAAAAGAGTGGAAATGCTAAGGGCCCTAGTATAAATCCCATTACAGCCCAATAGCTTACCGTTAACCCAGCTCTAAAAGCCGCAATCCCAAAACACCACGAACAACTCACCGACAAGGCAGCAACTATATAAAACATCAATCCCACAGCAACCTCTTTAATCGACTAAGTCCTGATATTGAAAACCCAAAATAGCAGTTTGCTATACAAATGGACTCCGAGCGAGGCTACTTATAAGCATTAATCAACATCAGATATGCACATACGGTATAACAGCACAACTGCCGTAATAGGACGCCATAATACAAGATCCCCCCAATAAATGTGAACGTTTTTTAGGCAAAACGTAGCCTTGAGGCAATAAAAAAGCGGCATAGCATTGCCGCTTTTTTGACCAAAACATCTAAGTATTAGAAGAAGCGAGCTTTTTCTGCCGCCATCCCCTTAAGGCGTGGGCAAGGCTCAAATCGATCGCCATATTGCGTTTGATAACGTTCAAGTATTTTGACTAAGTTATCCGCGCCTAAAGTATCGATATAATGGAATGGGCCACCTAAGAATGGTGGGAAACCAATACCAAAGATTGCGCCAATATCACCATCGCGCGGTGAGGCAATAATGCCTTCATCTAAGCAGCGCACAGCTTCATTGAGCATTTGCACTACACAGCGTTCCGCTACCGCGCTCATTTCTTTATCGACACCAGGCTTGATGCCTAATACGCCATACACACTTTCATCGACGGCTTTTTTCTTGCTGGCAACACCATACTGATAAAAACCTTTGCCGTTTTTACGGCCCTTTCTATCGTCGCTTAACAGCTTGTCGAAAGCAGCTGGGGCTTTAAAACGTTCGCCAAGCTCTTTTTCAAGAATGGGAGCGATTTTAGCGCCCACATCAATACCGACTTCATCAAGCAAAGTGATAGGGCCAACGGGGAAACCAAACTTCACTAACGCTTTATCGAGATGTTCAACACTTTGCCCTTCTAGCAGCAATTGTGCGGCTTCGTTCATATAAAGCGCGAGGATGCGGTTAACATAAAACCCCGCACCATCTTGTACTACGATTGGTGTTTTACCCTGTTTACGGGCAAAGGCAACCGTGGTGGCAATGGTTTCTGGGGAGGTTTTGGCGTGGGAAATCACTTCCACCAGCGGCATTTTTTCTACTGGCGAGAAGTAATGTAAGCCAATCACATTTTCAGGACGGCTAGCCGCTTGTGCAATTTGACCAATGGGTAACGATGAGGTGTTAGACGCAAAAATCGTGTGCTCACCGCATTCACGCTCAATGTCTTTTACCATTTGATGTTTGAGCGCTAAATCCTCAAATACCGCTTCCACAACGATGTCGGCATCTTTAACGCCTTTATACTCAGTGGTTGTAGTCATCAGCGCCATTAAATTGTCGCGTGCAGCTGGCGTCATATGACGACGTTTAACACCTTTATCCAATAATTTATAGGCGTAGGAAAGCGCGTTGCTTAAGCCCTTTTCGTTAATGTCTTTTACCCGCGCAGGAATTTTAGCCTTAGTCGTCGTTACCGAAGCAATACCACCGCCCATCAAACCGCCCCCTAAGATCACGGCTTTTTTGACTTTACGTGGTGTTGCCCCTTCGGCGCCAGTTTCTTTCTTCATCTCTGTGGTGGCAAAGAAAATACTGCGTAGCGCCTCTGATTCTTTCGACACCACCAGCTCAGCAAAATGGCTGGCCTCCACCTCAAGCCCTTTTTGCATCCCCTTCGCCATACCTTGGCGCACACAATCGATAATTTTTGCCGGCGCAGGATAGTTACCTTGGGTTTTCTTAGCGACTTGCTTGGCGGCTTGATCGAAAATAATGTTACGACCAAACCCTGTGCCTTCGAGTAATTGATTGACCAGCGATTTTTTAACTGGTTTCGCCGTGCGCTTACCCGCAAGCGCCATTTCCACCGCGGTTTGAAGTAGAATCGTCTGTGGTACTACGTCGTTGACTAAGCCCATCTTTAACGCTTGTTTAGGACGAATTTGTTTGCCAGTCAACATCATATCTAGCGCAGTGGTAATGCCCACTAAACGAGGCAAACGCTGAGTACCGCCGCCACCGGGTAATAAACCGAGTTGCACTTCGGGTACGCCCAGCATGGTCTTGCCATCATCACTGCATACACGTTGATGACAGGCAAGCGCAAGCTCTAAACCGCCTCCTAAACAGGCGCCATGAATAGCTGCAACCACAGGGATATTTAAGGCTTCTAACTCGTTAAACACCACATGCCCTTGCTGGGATAAGGCTTTGGCATCGCCCGCCGTTTGGCAAGCATCGAGCATAGAGATATCAGCACCGGCAACAAATGAATCTTTTTTACCCGAAATCAGCACTAGGCCACGGATACTACTATCACGTTTAATCTCAGACAGGATCTCACTGATCTCAGGGCCAAACTCTGCCTTGAGGGTATTCATGGTTTCGCCGGGTACGTCCATCGTTAGAATGGCGATACCGTCTTCACGGCGGGTTAAATTAAATGTCTTTTCCATCGCCATTACTCCACTTCCACAATCATTGCAGCACCAAGACCACCCGCAGCACAGGCCGTTGCCAGACCCGTTCCGCCGCCACGACGTTTAAGTTCACGACAAACCTGAGTGATTAAACGCGTACCTGTAGCCGCAAATGGATGGCCATAGGCTAAGGAACCACCGAGCACGTTAAATTTGCTCATATCGATGTCGCCAATGGCGCGGTTGCGGCCAAGTTTTTCTTCGGCAAATTTTTTGGAGGCAAACATCTGCATATTCGCTAGGGTTTGCGCTGCAAAAGCTTCGTGCATTTCGATGAGGGTTAA
Source organism: Shewanella sp. Sh95 (assembly GCF_001308045.1). Taxonomy (NCBI): domain Bacteria; kingdom Pseudomonadati; phylum Pseudomonadota; class Gammaproteobacteria; order Alteromonadales; family Shewanellaceae; genus Shewanella; species Shewanella sp. Sh95. The sequence continues at coordinate 45,006 of NZ_LGYY01000276.1, read as the reverse complement.
ATCCTCTAATTCCATGCCGGCGCGCTTTAATGCCAATGGCGTCGCATAAGATGGGCCCATTAGCATGTCTTGCCATACATCAATGGCGGTAAATGCGTAGCTCTTAATATAACCAATTGGTTGATAACCTAAGGCTTTAGCACGCCCTTCACTCATCAAAATGATCGCCGAGGCGCCATCGGTCAGCGGCGTACTGTTCGCTGCAGTCACACTGCCATGCTTTTTATCGAAAGCGGGACGCAGTTTGGCGTAAGAGCTTAAATCGGAGTTTTCACGAATATTATTATCGCGCTCAATAAACTGTTTGTAGGGTGGGACATGGGCCACCATCACTTCTTCACGCAGATGGCCTGAAGCCCAAGTTTCACTCGCCAGCGTGTGGGAGCGGTGCGCCAGCGCGTCTTGGTCGGCGCGGCTGATGTTGTAAGTCTTGGCCATTTGCTCGGCGGTTTGTCCCATGGACAAACCCGTTGAATACTCGGCAACGGCAGGTGGCACAGGCAATAAATCTTTAATGCCTAAACGGCGAAAAATCTGTAATTTTTGGCCAAATGTACGGGCTTTGTTCAGATCGACTAAAGCATGAGCAAGTTTTTTAGACACACCAATAGGTAATACAGAAGAGGAATCGGCGCCGCCAGCAATGCCGATGTCGATATTGCCGGTCATGATTGACTCGGCCACATTCACCGCGGATTGGAAACTGGTCGCACAGGCACGGGTCACGCTATAGGCATCGGTAGACACATCCATACCCGTTCCTAATACGATTTCACGGGCAATATTCGGTGCCGCAGGCATTTGTACCACCTGACCATACACGAGTTGCTCAATCAATTTAGGATCCAGTTCGCTACGAACAAGCAGTTCGTTAACCACCATTTTACCCATATCGAGCGCCGATACTCCGTGGAATGCGGTCGCCTGTTTCGCAAATGGCGTTCTTAAGCCCGCCACAATAGCGATACGCTCACCCTTTGCATTAGTTACCTGTTGTCTATCACTCATTTGTCACCCTCTTTATGTGCGCTATCGCTGAGAGATTTCAGGCGGCGCTATCGATTTCCATGTTTGCCCTGCTGTTTGGCACCAAAAAAGCCTAATAACAGGTCTGACCATTAAAGTGTGATCTGATTCTAACTTCTTGTCAGCAAGTTTTAAACACCTGTTTGTTTTTTTAACACTAGCCAAACCCTTAGGGAATTCTTTACCATATTCGTTGTCTTAAGCCCACACACGTATTTTCAATTGATATTTTCAACCTAAAAACGAGTAGCATCATGCCTTTGAGTCGCTTCCATGCATTACGCACTTACCTAAATAAGGTTGTTTTAGGGCAGCCAGTACTGACCGAAAATCTGCTCATTGCCCTCATCGCCAATGGCCATTTATTAGTAGAAGGTCCACCAGGACTTGCCAAAACCCGCGCGGTTAAAGCCCTTTGCGACGGAGTTGAAGGCGATTTTCACCGGATCCAATTTACCCCCGACTTGCTGCCTGCCGACTTAACAGGAACGGATATCTATCGCTCCCAAACCGGTACCTTTGAATTTGAAGCTGGTCCGATTTTCCATAACCTGATCCTCGCCGATGAAATCAACCGTGCCCCCGCTAAGGTGCAGTCGGCGTTATTAGAGGCTATGGCCGAAGGTCAAGTGACTGTGGGGAAAAATAGTTATAAATTGCCACCGTTATTTTTAGTGATGGCAACGCAAAACCCCTTGGAAAACGAAGGCACTTATCCGCTGCCTGAAGCTCAACTCGACCGTTTTTTAATGCACCTGAATTTGGATTACCCAAGTGGCGACACTGAGATCGAAATCTTGCGTCAATCCCGTAAGGAAGCACTCACCCACGAGTTGCCAACCACAGAGCCGATTGCTCAAGCGGATATTTTTGCCGCCCGTGATGAAGCAATGGAAATCTATCTAGCTGAGCCGCTAGAGAAATACATAGTCGAAATTATTATGGCAACCCGCCAACCCGCGCGTTACAGCGACGAACTGGCCAAATGGTTAGAGTACGGTGTGAGTCCTCGTGCGACGATTTCGCTTGAACGCTGCGCCCGCGCCAGAGCCTGGTTACACGAGCGCGATTTTGTCTCTCCCGAGGATATTCAAGCTGTTGCGCCCAATGTATTAAGGCACAGACTGCTGCTGAGCTATCAAGCGCAGGCCGAAGGGGTCAGCCGCGACCAAGTGATTAACCATATTTTGACTCAAGTCGCCGTGCCTTAGACCTGAACGCCATAAAACAGTCCCATAGCTATGTGTTCAGGTGGCGAACAAACTAACGTTAAGTTAAATAAATGGCTTTAAATGAGTGACTTTGAATGAATAACAGTGCGCTAAACGCATCCCTACATAATGATGTTGCACAACATGGCTTACCTCTTAATGGTTTGCCCTTGTTTGCCGACGGGTTGCATTTAACCGAGAAAGAACTGCTCGCCTGCCAGACCATAGCTCGGGCGATCCCAGAGCGTCACAGCCGGGCACGCGCCAATCTGGCAGGTCATCGCAGCAGTCTAATCAAAGGCCGCGGGATGGAATTTGCCGAAGTGCGCCATTATCAGCAAGGTGATGATGTCCGCACCATAGATTGGCGCGTCACCGCCCGCACTGGGCAAACCCACACCAAACTCTTTATCGAAGAGCGCGAGCGCCCTATTCTGCTGCTGCTCGATTTAAGCCAGAGTCTGTATTTTGGCTCGAGTTTGCTGTTACAGTCGGTTCAAGCGGGGCATCTGGCTACCACGCTTGGCTGGAACGCAATTAACCACGGCGACCGACTCGGCGCCTTAATCGCCTGCGAATCGGAGCACCTTGAATTAAAACCCCGCAGTCGCCGCCAAGGGATATTGCAGCTCATCTCAGGCCTGCGCCGAGTGCACGAGCAGCAACTCAATCAGCTCGGCAGTCATCCGCGCGATCCTGATCATATCCTGCGCGCCTGCCAGCGGTTGCAACGCATCGCTAAACCGGGCTCATTAATTTGGATCATCACCGATGGCAGCCATTTTACGCCGCAATGTATCGCGCCGCTGACAGAACTCAAACGCCACTGTGATATTGGCGCGTATTTGATAACAGACCCTTTGAGGCAAGGTAACCTGAATTTGCCTAAACAGTTCAGTTTACCCGTCCGAGATGGGGAGCAAGACTTAGTGTTGACTCGCCATAGCTATCAGGCGTGGCTTGCGCTGCAACACCAGCAACAGAATGACTTTATTACCATGATGCAAAAGCTTAGGGTACACACCCAATTTATCGATGCAGGCTTACCGCTTGCAGAGCAATTAGCATTGCTGCAGTAACCACATGGCAGAGAAGCAATTCAGTTGACAATGAACAGAAAGAATAAGTGAGTCCAAAGCGTGAACCCACAAACTTTACCGCCAGCCTCGGATAAGGCTGTAACGCCAAATCCCATGTTGGCGGATTTGCAGGATATTATTCTCCCCGATCCTATTGGTGCTTGGCCATGGGCCGTAGGCTATTGGTTAGTACTTGCTATCCTGCTGGTGCTAATCATCAGCGCGATCCTTTGGCTTAAAAAACGCGCCGCTTACTTAGCGCCGAAAAAAGCCGCCCAAGGTTTGTTTGCAGCACTTGACCCCAATTCAAGCCAGTACGCCTCGGAAGTCAATCAGCTATTAAAACGAACTGCACTGAGTTACTTACCAAGGGAAGAAATAGCGAAACTCGACGGCCCCGCTTGGGCAACTTGGTTAGATAGCCATTTGCCCGCAAAACAGCGCGGCCGCATTGGACCCTTATTGGAAAAGCGCCATCAGGCTAAACCACTAAACGCCGACGAGGCCCGTGAGTTACAGGCCCTCGCCCGCAGCTGGTTTGCCTCAAAAGCCAAATTAAGCGCACCGATAATGCACGCGGCTACAAACCCAAACCCGGCTACGTCAGCAGCATTAACACCGGCTCCAGCAAAGCCTGCGGAGGAGCAATGTTAACTTTAGCCTGGCCTTTTGCATTCATTTTACTGCCTTTACCTTTTATTTTTTGGCGTCGCCAATCAGTACATGCCGAAGGTGCGCGCCTGCAACTGCCCGGTATTAGTCAAACGGGCAAGGCCAATATCACTAGCCACAACCGCCAAAGCCGTAAACGCTATTGGTTAATGTGGTGCTTGTTAGTGCTTGCTATCGCCCGTCCACAATGGCTTGGTGATCCAATTGAGCTCCCTAGCCAAGGTCGCGATCTCATGCTGGCGGTGGATTTATCCGGCAGTATGCAGATTGAAGATATGGTGATCGACGGCAAAGTGGTCGACCGTTTTACCCTCATCCAACACGTGGTCAGTGAGTTTATTGAACGCCGCAAAGGCGATCGTATCGGTTTGATTCTATTTGCCGATCACGCCTATTTACAGGCACCACTGACTCAAGATAGACGTTCCGTTGCCCAGTTTTTAAAAGAGGCCCAAATCGGCCTCGTTGGTAAACAAACGGCGATCGGCGAATCGATTGCACTCGCGGTAAAACGTTTCGATAAAATGGATGAGAGTAACAGAGTATTGATTTTATTGACTGACGGTTCAAACAACGCCGGCAATATCGATCCTGAGCAAGCGGCCCAAATTGCCGCCAATCGTAAAGTGACGATTTATACCGTTGGCGTGGGCGCCGATGTCATGGAAAGACGCACCCTCTTTGGTCGTGAGCGCGTCAATCCGTCAATGGATTTGGATGAAAACCAACTGCAGCAGATTGCCGATGTCACCCACGGCCGCTATTTCCGCGCCCGTAATAGTCAGGAGTTAGAGCAGATTTATCAAGAAATCGATAAACTTGAACCCGTTAGCCGCGATCAACTCAGTTATCGCCCTCAAGCGGAGCTATTTTACTGGCCGCTCGCATTAGCACTGCTCACCAGTCTCTGGATTGCACTAGCGCAGTTACCGTTTTTTACTCGCGCTAAAACCCTTGTTTTATCAGCCACACCGCGGGGGAATGTCCGTTAATGAGCCTGCATTTTATTCGTCCTGAATGGTTACTCGCCCTATTGCCGTTAGGGATTATTTTATGGACGCTTTGGCGCCAGCATGCAACTAACAGTGCATGGAATCGTTATATTGCGCCACATTTGGCCAAAATATTAGTCACAGAAGGTGCGCAAAAGTCCCGCAGGCCGCTGTATATCTTGGCCTTTTCTTGGTTTATCGCCGTGTTAGCGTTAGCGGGACCCGCCCTCAATAAACAATCTTTGCCCGTCTTCGCCGCGGAGCAAGGCCGAGTGCTGGTGATGGATATGTCCGTCTCCATGTTTGCCACCGATTTGGCACCTAACCGTTTAACCCAAGCCAAGTTTAGGGCGACGGATTTATTACGCGGCCTAAAAGAAGGGGAAACCGGGCTCATCGCCTTCGCCGGCGATGCCTTTACCATAAGCCCCTTAACCCGCGATACGGGCACACTACTCAATTTATTACCCACCTTAAGCCCTGAGATTATGCCCGTGTTAGGGTCAAACTTAGCCGCCGCATTAACTCAAGCCAAAAACCTGCTGGCACAGGGTGGACATCTTCGTGGCGATATTATTGTGATGACGGATGGCATCACGCCTAAACAATTCGATGAGGCCAACTCAGCCTTATCAGGCAGCCAATATCGCCTCGCGATTATGGGATTTGGTAGCCCCCAAGGCGCACCAATTCGCTTACCCGATGGTCAACTACAACGAGATAGCAGTAATGAGGTTGTCGTCGCGAAAACCGACTTTGGCTTGCTGCAGAAATTAGCCGATAACCATAGTGGCACTATGATCCCCAATCGCGCCGATGGTGAGGATCTTGTCCAACTTCAACATTGGTTAAGCGATAGTGGTGATGCCAAAGCCACGGATCTCGATGGTGAAACCTGGCAGGATCTCGGCCCTTACCTCGCCTTATTCTTACTCATTCCTGCCCTGCTGAGCTTTAAGCAAGGTATGCTCGCCAACTGGCTGTTGATGGGATTAACTGGTTTATTATTCGGCGCATTGCCGCAAAACGCCCACGCCAGCGCCTGGGATTCGCTCTGGCACACCCAAGAGCAGCAAGCGATGCGGGCCTATCAAGCCGAAGATTATGCCAATGCCGCCCAAAAATTTGAAACGCCCCAATGGCAAGGCGCTGCGCAATATAAGGCAGGCAATTTCGAACAAGCGCTAAAAACCTTTGAGCAAGATAATTCAGCCAATGGGCTTTACAATCAAGGCAACGCGCTGATGCAAATGGGCAAACCCGATAAAGCTAAAGAACGGTACCAAGCAGCGCTCGACAAGCAACCCGATTTCCCACAGGCCAAGGCCAACCTTGAGTTAGCGGAAAAACTGCTGGATCAGCAACAATCCCAGCAAAATGCTGACAACCAAGATCAGCAGTCTCAGGGCGACCAAAACCAACAGGGACAGAACCAAAACGATCAGCAGCAAGGACAAAACCAGCAGCAAGATCAGCAATCCTCGCAAAACGACCAAGCTCAAGAGCAGTCTCAAGAGCAACAGTCCCAACAGCAAAATAATACCGACCAAGCGGACGAAAAACCGTCGCAGGATCAAGACACCTCATCCGAGCAGCAGGATAATGCTGAGCCAGGCGCGCAGGATAAACAGCAAGATGCTGATAAAGCACAACGAGATCAGCAAGAAGCTAAAAATGAACAACAGCAGGCACAGCAAGAAGCCAATCAGCAAAATGGCGCCGATAACAATGCTGAAGATAATGCAGAAGAGCAAGCCAGCAACGAAGCCCAAATGCAGGCAAAGGTCGCGGATGATAAGTCCAACACTGAGCAAGAACAACAAGCCCTAGCGCAAAAAGCGGATAAAGAGAAACAGTCGCAGGCAGATAAAGACACTGAAACCGCCATCAGTGAAACACTAGAAGCCCCGCACAGTAACAGTGAACCTTTGCCCGCGGAGATGCAGCGAGCACTGCGAGGCGTGAGTGAAGATCCGCAGGTGTTGCTGCGAAACAAAATGCAACTCGAATATCAAAAACGCCGTCAAAATGGCCAAATATCAAGGGATAACGAACAGTGGTAATCAGACAATTTTTTATCCTCCTCATTCTTTGCATCGCGGTTATCAATCCCGCCTTTGCCCTGAGCAAACTCGAGGCGTCGGTCGATCGCAATCCAGTAATGGAGGGAGAGTACTTTGTGCTCAATGTCAGTGCCGACGATGAGGTCGACACAGGTAAACTCGACACCTCCATCCTGCTAAAGGATTTTATTGTGGGTCGCACCAGCGTGAGCCGCAGCACTCAGATCATGAACTTTGACGCGGTTAAAGAAACCCGCTGGCAAGTGCTGCTAGCGCCAAAGCAAAAGGGTCAACTGACCATTCCATCCTTTAGTATTGATGGCGTCAGCTCCGCCGAAATTCCCCTCAAAGTAGTCGAAGCCGGTGCGCAACCTGAGCAGGCTAAGAATCTGTTTATCGATGCTAAGGTATCGAGTGATGAGGCCTACGTCGGCCAGCTTATCACCTATAAAGTGAAGCTCTACCTTGCGGTCGAACTGCAACGCGGTGTGCTTAATGCTCCCGTTATCGAAGGCGCGCAGATTAAGCAAATTGGCGAAGATAAAGACGGCTCGGAGATCATCGATGGCCGTCGTTACCGCGTCATTGAGCGCACCTATGGCATCATTCCCGATTTGCCCGGCCAAGTGAACATTAAAGGCGCCACCTTTTCTGGTGATGTATTAGTAGAATCACAACGCCGCGGCGGCATGTTTGGCTTTAATGAAAGCCGTCCTATGCAAGCAGGTGCGCCGTCCTTAAGCATTCAAGTAAATCCGGCCCCAGCAAGCTTCCTTGGGCAATGGCTTGTAGCTGACTTGGTGGTATTAAAAGAGAGTTTTCCTGAGGATGTAAAAGAGTTTACTGTTGGTAGTCCCATTACCCGCACAATCACCCTGTTGGCATCCAATGCCGATGAGAATAGTCTGCCGGATATTGTGCAAGGGCTGCCGCCAGAGCTCAAATCCTATCCCGAAAAACCCCAGCGCCAGAGCTTTGTGCGCGACGCGCAGATAGTGTCCCAATACAGTATTACCTCAGCGATTGTGCCCAGTAAAGCAGGCACTTTTACCTTACCTGAAGTGAAAGTACCTTGGTGGAATCCACATCTTAAACGCCAAGAAATCGCGACCCTGCCCGCTCGCACTATTGAAGTAAAAGGTGGCGCCATTATCGATACACCCGTCGAACCCAACTGGCAGGCAAACACCAGCACCCGCAATGAAGGTAGTTGGAGCGCCAATCTGTTTGCCCTGCTATGGCTAGTAACATTGATTGCATGGGGCGTGACCTTGGTTGCTTGGCGCCGTGCACTTAAGCGCCAAAGACCTGTTAACACTCAGGTTCAACCTCAACCACTCGTCCTTGGCTATGGTCTTAAAGGCTTGGAGCAGGCCTGCGCTAGAGGTCATGTCAGCGATATTTTGCAGCAATTACAGCAATACTTTAGTGAGCAGGCCGCTCGCCCTATGACGCTCGATAAAATTGCCGCGCAATCGAATGAATTAGCAGAGGCGATTCGCCAATTACAAGCATTGGCCTACGGCGGAAAAGCCAATAGCAGTACACAACTGGCTGACGCGGTAAAAGCATTGTTAAGCGCGGTAAAAAGCGGCAATCTAAAAACCATGGTACAGCCATCTACGCCATTACGGCCGCTAAATCCAAACAGCTAATCCTAAACGGCGCGACGGCTTACTCGAATGAATAAGGTGTAATATTTTGAATCGTAAAATAAAAAGAAAAAATCAAAAAAATGTTTACTAACTGGCGAAAGAAATCCGTTGAGCCTGCGGTCTCTTCTGACATGCTGAGTAAACAACGACGATATAACAGCCTAGTCAAGGCGCTGCACGCCGATATTTTCCGTTATGCCTTTTGGTTGTGCGGTGACAAGCCGGTTGCTGAAGATATAACCCAAGAAACGTTCTTGCGGGCGTGGCGCTCTTTAGATTCCCTTCAGGATGATAAAGCGGCGAAGGCTTGGCTGATCACGATTTTAAGACGTGAAAATGCCCGTCGATTCGAGCGCAAACAATTTGATTACGCCGATGTCGAGCAAGACAGCTTAGAAGATCACATAGCCTCCAGCACTGAAGAGCAAACCGAGCAGTACTGGTTGAGAAGGCAAATCGCTAAGTTGGATATCGAATATCGAGAGCCATTACTACTGCAATTGATTGGTGGTTTTAGTGGGGATGAAATCGCCGAACTGTTGGAACTGAATCGTAACACAGTAATGACGCGCTTATTTCGGGCGAGGAACCAATTGAAAGAATTACTTGAGAAAACAGAGGTAAGAGGTCAATCCAATGGATGAGCTTAAATTTAGACGTCAAGCTTATGAAGATCCTCATAATCAAGACCCAGAGTTTCTTGAGCAAATGCGTGCCAAACCTGAGCATCAGGCCCTAGTTTCTGAGCTTAAACGCTTCGATGCTAAGCTCAAACAAGCCTTAAAAGTGGAAGTACCGGAAGACTTAGCCGATAAACTCATCCTACGCCAACAACTACAACAACACCACAAACAGCGCCGTCAAACGGGCTTTTTAGTGGCGATGGCTGCCTCTATAGCCTTTATCGTGGGCATCAGTTTTAGCCTGCTACGTTTAGGTCCGGTGGATTTAGCTGAGCATGCATTAGCCCATGTCTACCATGAAGGAGTGGCATTGCAGGTTGATCAGAATGTCAATTTCAGCCAAGTGAATGCGCAGCTTGCCTCGATGAAAAACCTTCAAAATGCAAAATTTATCGAACAACCAGGCAAAGTTTACTACACCTCTTACTGTGATTTTCAAGGTGTTAAGAGTCTGCATTTAGTTTTACAAGCAGAAAAAGGCAAAGTCACACTGTTTATTGTGCCGATTGAAAAACGCATGGTGCTGGATAACACCTTTGCCGATGGCAAATATAAAGGAATGGGATTTGAAACCCGCGATGCTTATATTTTGCTTGTGGGTGAGGATCAAGCAGACCTTAGCTTTGTAAAAGACGAAATCAACAACACCTTTATATAACCAACTAATATATAAACCTTTCTTAAATCCACCTCCGATATTTTTTCACGTTCGGAGGTCGGATTTCGATCACATCTCCATCTACTAATGGGTTCTTGCTCAAACATCTGGTAGCATGCTTGCCACTTTTAATAATAACAAGATGGGATAAAAACAATATGACGATTGAAACCCCAATTTTAATCACATTTGTTGGCTATTTAGTATTGATGATGGGCATTGGATTTTGGGCTTACCGTGCTACCGATACTGTGGATGATTATATTTTAGGTGGCCGCAAAATGGGCCCCGCCGTAACCGCGCTCAGCGTTGGCGCCTCCGATATGTCAGGTTGGTTACTGTTAGGCTTACCCGGCGCGGTATATTTAGGTGGTTTAGGTGAAGCGTGGATTGGTATTGGCTTAGTGATAGGTGCTTGGCTGAACTGGTTATTTGTAGCAAAACGCTTACGCATTTATACCCAATTAGCAGATAACGCTCTCACCCTACCCGACTTTTTCGAGAAACGGTTTCACGATAAACAGGGGTATCTCAAGCTGGTTTCCGCGATCACGATTCTAGTGTTTTTTACTTTTTACGCTTCCTCAGGCATGGTGGGCGGTGCCATTCTATTTGAAAAGGTCTTTGGCTTAGATTACAACGTAGCCTTGGTAATAGGTTCAGCCATTATCGTAGGTTATACCTTTATTGGCGGTTTTTTTGCCGTGAGTTGGACCGACTTCTTTCAGGGCTGTTTGATGTTAATTGCCCTGCTGATCATCCCATTTGCGGTATTTTCTCATCCCGAGAGTCATGCAGGCATTGAATCTATCGATCCTGCCATGCTGGCATTAATCAGCGATAAAACTACCGTGATTGGTTTGTTATCACTCTTGGCTTGGGGACTAGGTTATTTTGGTCAGCCACATATTTTGTCGCGCTTTATGGCGATCGGTAGTGCCGATGCGCTGCCTGTGTCACGCCGAATTGCCATGAGCTGGATGATTTTATCCCTGCTCGGTGCCCTAGCGACAGGCTTGGCGGGATCATTGTATTTTGCCAATGAACCACTCGCAAATGCCGAAACTGTCTTCATTCACTTAGCTCAGGCGGCATTTAATCCTTGGATAGGAGGCTTACTGATTGCGGCCATTTTATCGGCCATTATGAGTACCATTGATTCTCAATTATTGGTGTGCTCGAGTGTGATTACCGAAGACTTTTACCGCAAATGGTTACGCCCTAAAGCAGATGATCGCGAACTTATGATGGTTGGTCGCATGGGCGTACTTGCAATTGCAGTGATTGCCGGTGTTATCGCCTTGAATCCTGAAAGCAGTGTATTAAACCTGGTGAGTTATGCGTGGGCGGGATTTGGTGCGGCCTTCGGCCCAGTTGTGCTTTTGTCGCTGTTTTGGAAGCACTATAGCCGTAATGGCGCTATCGCAACGATTATCGTCGGTGCGTTAACCGTGGTGTTTTGGAAGCAACTTTCTGGCGGTATTTTTGACTTATATGAAATTTTGCCAGGATTTATGTTTGCCATTATCGCCGGTGTAATTGTGAGTAAACTCACTCGACCAAGCGATGAAATCACCGCCGAATTTGAGCAATTTAAGTCAGCGTTATAACCGCCGAATATCGCTTCTTCTTGTAAAAAGCGTACAAGTGTACGCTTTTTACAATTTGTATAATTTTATTAACCTTCGCCTCATTACAAAGTATTAACCTAAATTAAAACCACCTCACCAATTAAAAGCCATAGATACCAAGCATCTGGCCAGACCATTCGTTCAAGCTAAAGTACAACCCAGTTTTAATTAACTGAAATTTAACAAATTTTAAATCTGGTCGGACTTGTTGAGATTACACACAATCCCTAACATGCCGAAGACTATAAAAGGATTTGCGCGTTGTTCTGGTAACTAGGACCGAACAAAATCCAATATCAAAATAATGAGAGAATAATAATGAAATCATTCAACAAGACGTTGCTTGCTGTTGCTGTTGCATTGGCGAGCTCACAGACTTTCGCTTCGGGTTTCCAATTAAACAGTCAATCGGCCACGGGTATGGGTCGTGCTTTTGCAGGTGATGCTGTTATTGCTGACAACGCTTCCGTGTTATCGCGTAACCCCGCAGCGATGGCATTATTTGATAAAGATGCGATCTCTTTCGGCTTAACCTATGCCGATATTACTGTTGACGTTAAAGACGTTAACTTTGCCGGTGGCGCCGTTGACTTAGGCAGCATCGACGATGCGGGTAGCTCTAAAGTTATCCCAAACATTTTCTACATCCACCCTATCGACGATAAATTCGCCGTGGGTTTTGCGGCATTCTCTAACTTTGGTACAGGTACTGACGCAAGCTCTTTGTCTAAAAACAAGCCTGCTGCGCCTTTCGATCTACTTGGTGAAACAGAAGTAACAACAGTCAACTTTAACGCCAGCGTGTCTTACCGCATCAACGATATGTTCAGCATCGGTGCGGGTGTAGATGCCGTCTATGGTGAGGGTCGTTTAACCCGTAACGCGGGCGCAACACCTCTGGTTGACGTAGACGCAGACGGCTGGGCATTTGGTGGTATCGTGGGTGCCACTGTTGAGTTAGATAAAGATAACCGTTTCGGTATCAGCTACCGTTTCAGCCCAACGGTCAATGTTGAAGGGGATATCAACACCATCACCTCAACAACAATACCTGGCGTGGGTACGGTTCCTGTTACGACCAGTTTTGATAGTTTAGATGTACCGCTAGCAGATATTTTCCAAGTTGCGGGCTTCCATCAGATTACACCTAAGTTTGCACTGCACTATACCGCGCAATACAGTAAGTGGGGCAACTTTGATCAAATCACAGCTAAAGACGGTACAGCAACAATTGCAGCTGTAGGCGCCACTAAAAGCGTAGGTGATATCGCCCTTAAAGAATACCAATGGAAAGATTCATGGTTATTCAGCTTAGGTGGTACTTACACCATCAACGAACAATTCACCGTTCGTGCGGGTTATATGCATGACCAAGGCGTTGTAGACGAGATTAGTTCGATTTCATTCCCAGACTCTGACCGTAACTGGTACACAGCAGGTATGAGCTACCACATCAATCCACAAAACACCCTTGACTTTGGTATTGCCTTTATTAAGGGTGAAGAAGTTCACCTGATTGAAAACAGCGCAATCACAGGCCCTGTGAACGCGGTAACTGAATCAAGCGGTATGTACTACTCAGTACAGTACAGCTACCAGTTCTAAACTGTTTCGAACACAAAAAAGCCGCATTTTTGCGGCTTTTTTGTATCTTGCGTATTTATTGCCTAAAGTTAATCCATATTCCTCTCACTCTATAACCCTTATGGCAAAAGTCATTGGACTTGGTGGTATTTTCTTCAAAAGTACCGATCCCGTTGCCTTAGCAACCTGGTATAAAACTCACCTTGAGATCCCTATTGAAAACTGGGGAGGCGCGGCGTTCTATCATAGTGATAAATCCATCCCGAGTTACCATGTATGGACACCGTTTGACGATAACACGACCTATTTTGCCCCCACTAATAAAAGCTTTATGGTGAACTTTATCGTGGACGATCTTGAGCAAGCCCTACTTCAAGTCACGCTGGGTGGTGGCGAGCAAATCGGCGATATTGAAGACTCTGAATTCGGCCGTTTCGGCTGGTTTATTGACCCCGATGGTAATAAAGTCGAATTGTGGCAACCTAGCGCAATCCCACCCATGAGCTAACAGGTTAACTTACAAGCCACTTTGCGACTGCATGACGCGAATCCTGAATAACACCTGAGCATTTAGTATAAAGTTGAATGTGTTAGGCATTTGCCTATGCACAAAGCTAGCTAATTGAAGTAAGGTATCTGAAGGAATTCTATCAAGAGAGTCTGTTATGCAACGCAATTATCTACTTCCCGCCATCGTGCTCGGTGGTTTTTTATGTGCAGGCATGGTTTATGTTGGACAAAGCGCCAGCTCAGCGCTACTAGAAATGAAAGCACTAGAACGCACAGTCACCGTAAAAGGCCTTGCAGAAAAAGAAGTCAAAGCCAACATCGCTATCTGGCCGATTAACTTTACTGAGGTCGACAACAACCTCCCTAAACTTTATGAAACCGTTCAGCAAAAAACCGACAGAGTCGTCGCCTTCCTTAAAGAAAGTGGATTTAGCGACAGTGAGATTACGGTGTCATTGCCATCCATCGAAGACCGTCAGGCCCAAGGCTATGTCGACCCCAATGTCAGGTATCGTTACTCGGCTAAGATTAATCTCTCTGTCTATACCTCACAAATTGATCTCATGCTAAGCACCCGTAAGCAAATGATAAACTTAGTTAAAGAAGGCATTGCTATCGCCAGCCAAGACTATGAAAACCGCACTGAGTTTTTATTTACGGCGCTCAATGATGTCAAACCGATCATGGTGCAGGAAGCAACGCAAAATGCGCGGGAAGTGGCCGAAAAGTTTGCTAAGGACTCACAATCGCGTCTGGGTAAGATTAAGAGTGCCAGCCAAGGCCAGTTCACGATTTCCGATCGTGACAGCAGCACGCCTTATATAAAACAAATTCGCATTGTTTCTACGCTGACCTATTATTTAAACGACTGATATTTAAGCCGCTCTGATTGCGGCTTAAAAATGATGACGATGGCGATTGATGTAAGGGAAAACGCATTCGCCTTTCCCCTATATTAGTGAAATCGATTACATTAAATTTTTCTAATAAATATTGATTGCCTATTGAAACCAACTCCATTAGAATTTACTCATGAATTACTTTTGGGATGATTTGTTATGGCAGCAATATCACGAACTCTGTTCACATTATTAGCATTTTCTACCTTCACGACGCAGGCATCTTCTTTAGAAACTCTCGAAGTGATGAGCAAACCCTACGCGAATTGGGTGACTTTAGATGCCAATATTGAGGCGGTAAAAGCTGCCACGGTATCAGCGCAAACCTCAGGGCGTATCGTCAAACTCAACTACGATGTCAATGATGTGGTACCAGAAGGCGCAGCCTTACTCGAGATCACCAGTAAAGAGCAAGGCGCTGAACTCGCAAGCTATGAAGCAGATCTCGCCAAAGCCACCGCACTAAATGTGGAGGCGCAGGCACAATATAAACGCTACAAAGAACTCTTTCCCCAAGGCGCGATTTCAAAAGGCGCTATGGATGAAGCAACCGCCAATGCTAAAGCTGCCGAACAAGCCGTGAGTGCGGCTAAGGCGCGGGTTATCAAGGCGACTGAGTCACTCAAATATACTGTGGTATCGGCTCCATTTAGCGGGATTGTTACCGAGCGTTTAGTCGAATTAGGTGAAACAGTGATTGTCGGTCAGCCGCTACTCTCTGGATTTTCACCAAGCCAAATGCGCGCTATCACCCAAGTGCCACAACGCTATATTGAACAGCTAAAAAACGCCCCAGAATTTTTAGTACGCTTAAATGATGGTCGTGAAATCCTCTCTAAGGACCTCACCATCTTTAGCTTTGCCGATCCCGTGAGCCATAGCTATCAAGTGCGGATTAACCTGCCAAAGGATGAACCTAACCTGCAACCCGGAACTTGGGCCAAGGCGCTGTTTAAAAATGGCGAGCGAGAAAAAATCCAGCTACCGACCTCAGCGCTAATCACTATGAATGAACTCAGTAGCGTTTACCTGAAAAAAGGCGAGCAATTTGTGCTCACTCAGGTACGAGTATCAGAACCTGTCAATGGTGAAGTGGAAATACTCGCAGGACTTAAATCTGGAGATATTGTCGCCATGGATGCTTACCAAGTGTTGCTTGAGCAAAAGCAATAAATTCCCTAGCGATATCAATTTGATGAGGTTGTTGAATGAAACACGCTAATGAATCTCCGATGACACTTGGTATTTCGGGTCGGATTGCGGCCGCCTTCCAAAACAGTGCCATCACACCGCTGCTGGCACTTTTAGGCTTATTGCTCGGCTTATTTGCTATTTTAGTGACCCCAAAGGAAGAAGAACCGCAGATTGACGTTACCTTTGCCGACGTCTTTATCCCCTTTCCTGGCGCCACTCCGGCCGAAGTTGAAAACTTAGTCACCCTGCCCGCCGAGCAAGTGATATCTGAAATCAAAGGGATAGACACGCTCTATTCTTTCTCCCAACCCGATGGCGCCATGATCATTGTGATCTTTAAAGTCGGCGTAACCCGCAATGATGCCATAGTGAGTCTCTACAACCAGATTTATTCCAATATGGATAAACTGCCGCAGGGCGCGGGTGTTGGCGAGCCATTGATTAAACCACGCGGTATCGATGATGTGCCTATTGTCAGCCTAACACTCTGGTCCAAGGACAAACAGGTCTCGGCCGAACAATTGACCCATGTTGCGCAAGGGTTAGAAACCGAAATCAAGCGTATCCCTGGCACGCGGGAGATATACACCGTCGGCCAACATGAGATAGTGGCCAATGTACGCATCGATCCCGCCAAAATGAATAGCTTTAATCTCACCTACGACAAGTTGAGACAAAGCCTAAATGACAATAATCACATCTCGATGCCTGCGTCTTTAGTACAAGGTAATCAAGAGATTAAGGTTCAGGCTGGGCAATTTTTACAAACAATAGACGATGTAAAACAGCTCGTTGTGAGTATTTCGCAGGATAAAAACGGCAGGCCTACCCCGGTTTATTTGGCCGATATCGCCGACATCAGTTTAAAGAGTGATATTCCCACTCAAAGCGTTTGGCACAGTGACAAGACAGATATTTATCCTGCGGTGACGATTGCCATAGGTAAGCAACCAGGGCAAAACGCTGTCGATATCGCCGATGCAACCCTCGCGCGCATTGCTAAGGTCAAGAATGTGTTGATCCCCAGCAATGTCGAAGTGACTGTTTCGCGCAACTATGGTGAGACGGCGGCAGATAAATCTAACACCCTTATTCTTAAGCTGATTTTTGCCACCAGCGCCGTTGTCGTATTGGTATTTTTAACCATGGGCGCACGCGAGTCCTTAGTGGTCGGTGTCGCCATTATTATCACCTTGGCGATCACTCTATTCGCCTCATGGGCGTGGGGATTTACCCTCAACCGAGTGTCACTCTTCGCGCTGATTTTCTCCATCGGGATCTTGGTCGACGATGCCATTGTGGTAGTGGAAAACATTCACAGGCATATGGCGCTGGGTAAAAAATCCTTTAGTGAACTCATCCCCGTTGCGGTGGATGAAGTCGGCGGCCCGACGATTCTCGCCACCTTTACGGTTATCGCCGCTCTGCTGCCCATGGCATTTGTGTCAGGACTAATGGGCCCATACATGAGCCCGATTCCCATCAACGCCAGTATGGGCATGCTGATCTCCCTTGTGGTTGCCTTTGTGGTCACACCCTGGCTAAGCCGTAAGCTGCTCAAACACCATAGTGGCCCAGCGACCGAAACTGTCCACAGCGACGATGCCGTGATAAATGAAAGTAAAATGGTGCGCCTGTTTACCCGTCTAATTGGCCCCTTCCTATTAGGTAAAGGCGCCCGTAAAGCACGGATTGGACTCGCTGCGGGTGTATTTGTATTGATCGGTATCGCCGTGGCCTTGCCCATAGGTCAGCTCGTGGTGTTAAAGATGCTGCCCTTCGATAATAAGTCAGAATTCCAAGTGATGGTGGACATGCCAGAAGGCACACCAGTGGAACAAACCCAACGCGTACTTCAGGATTTAAGTCGTTACCTTGCCACTGTGCCTGAGGTGGAACATTTGCAGCTGTATGCTGGCACCAATGCGCCAATGAACTTTAACGGCTTAGTGCGTCACTATTTCCTGCGTAATAGCCAAGAACTAGGTGATATTCAGGTCAATTTAGTCGATAAAAAGCATCGCAAACGCGATAGCCATAGCATTGCACTCTCAGTGAGAGAGGAACTACAGCAAATAGGTGCGCCATATCAAGCCAATATAAAAGTGGTTGAAGTACCACCAGGCCCACCAGTCTGGTCGCCGATTGTGGCCGAAGTCTATGGCCCAAGTCCTGCGATTCGTGAACAAGCAGCTTATGATCTGCAGTCACTGTTCCGTGAGACTCAAGATGTGGTCGATATTGATATCTTCTTACCCGCAGCACAGCAAAAATGGCAGGTGATGATCGACCGCTCGAAAGCTAGCCTGATGGCGGTGCCCTATAGCAATATCGTTGATTTAATTGCGACCTCAGTGGGCGGTAAGGATGTAAGCTACTTGCATATTGCTCAGCAAAAACACCCCGTGCCTATCCGCCTGCAACTGCAAGAAGGGGCGAAAATCGATTTAGAGCAAGTGCTAAACATGAAGTTACAAAGCCAAACTGGGCAATCCGTGCCCGTGTCTGAGCTGGTGACCATCAAGCGCGGTAAAATCGATGCCCCTATTATCCATAAGAATATGATCCCTATGGTGATGGTGGTTGCCGATATGGCTGGCCCGCTTGACAGTCCGCTCTATGGCATGTTTGACATGGCAGGCAAAATCGACGGCGACGGTGGCTTAGGTTTCGATCAGCATTATATCCACCAACCAACAGGCTTAGACTCTGTCGCCGTACTTTGGGACGGGGAATGGAAGATCACCTATGAAACTTTTAGAGATATGGGTATCGCCTATGCCGTGGGCATGATTGCAATTTACTTATTGGTCGTCGCCCAATTTAGATCCTATCTCGTGCCACTTATCATTATGGCGCCCATCCCACTGACGGTGATTGGAGTGATGCCGGGTCATGCCCTGCTTGGTGCACAATTTACCGCCACCTCGATGATTGGCATGATTGCCTTAGCGGGGATTATTGTCCGTAACTCGATATTATTAGTGGATTTTATCAATCAGGAAACCGCCTCAGGTGTGCCCTTTGAGCGCGCTGTCATCCACTCGGGTGCGGTGCGGGCCAAGCCGATTATGCTGACCGCTTTAGCGGCCATGATTGGCGCCCTGTTTATCTTGGACGACCCAATCTTCAACGGGCTTGCGATCAGTCTGATTTTCGGGATTTTTATCTCGACCTTACTGACCCTAATCGTGATCCCTGTGCTTTACTACGCGGCGATGAAAAATCGCATAAACTTAACTCAAACAGCCGATTAACCCACAATAGGCAGCCATCGCGCTGCCTCTAGGAGCAAGCTATGTCACTCGAACGCAGCATTATGGCCTTTGCCGGATTTATGGTGTTACTGTCTTTGGTATTAACCGCTTTTGTTCACCATAACTTTTTGTGGTTAACCGCCTTCGTAGGCGCTAACCTATTCCAAAGCGCTTTCACGGGTTTTTGCCCAGCGGCAATGGTATTACGCAAACTCGGCATCAAATCCGAAGCTGAAATCGCTAAACAACGTTAATGCAGATTTGCAAAGGAGAAAGTCAGTGTTTAACAAGTTACTGTTTGGCAGTAAAAAATTACTTGGAGTAGCCCTATTGAGTCTTTTGTCACTCTCCATAGTACCTCATGCAGCAAATGCGGCAGATCAACAGCCTCAAGTAGCATGGGAGAAAATCGCTGCTGGGGCCATGGTGCTTGATGTTCGCACCCCTGAGGAATTTGCCGCGGGCCATTTAGCCAATGCGGTTAATATTCCCTTTGAGCAAGTCGCCGCAGAATTCGCTAAACGCGGTATCGCCAAAGATGCGCCAGTGGTGTTGTATTGCCGCAGCGGTCGACGCAGCAGTATCGCGACCGAAGCCTTAGTCGCGGCGGGTTACACTCAAACCTATAACGGTGGCGGTTATCAGACCTTAGCCGACGCTCAGCCTAAAACAGAGTAACTTGCTGTTTCGATTCACGATGGAAAAGCGCCTGTTGGCGCTTTTTTATATTTCTGCCGAGATTCATGTATCTCACCCACCACTCACTAGTCGATTATCCTGTTGCGCTCATGCATAAAAGCCAATAAATTGGCAAATGCCAAACTGCCGACGCATTAACTCAATAAAATTGCATAATCAATCACTTGAATTAAACTCAATATCAAACACCGAAAAACACTACAGATTTCTCACATTTTAATTCCAAAAAATTATAAATTTAAATTTCAACCACTTAAACAATACCCTTAACTCATTATTCGCTGTTGAAGCCGCTAGAATTCACTTTTACTTATTCACCTTTTCCACATAAATAAACATAAATAGTGCCAACACATTCGTTACAAGTTGTAACAATTGATTATTTATTCAATAAATTCGCTTATTACCTCAGACAATTTTACCAACCGCCATACCATTAACATTTAATTTACAAATACTTACACGAAAGATAAATTCACTAACCGAGTAGCATCTGAGTCGTAGTTATTCTTTAAAAGCACAAAATAATAATGATTAACTCTAAATTGAACATGGAAGAAAAACATGACAATCAACCGAACCACTAAAATAGCCCTGAGTTTATCCAGCTTAGCTATTGCAATTTCAGCAAGTGTTCATGCTGCCCCCGACGTACCGGGTTTCAACGCAGCGATGCAAGCACAGACCTCTCCTTTGCCTAAGCGCTATATCGTTAAATTTAAAAATGCCGATGCTCCCGCTCTGATGTCTGTCGATAGTGCTCAAGTCAGCGACCAATTACCCACCACCATGAACTACCAGCCTAAAGTGGCTGAAATTAGCGCCCAGCACAGTGTGCTGAACAAGGCGCAAGCCAAAGAAATGAAGCGTATCGGCCGCAGTAACAGCTACTCGGTCAAGCTAGATAACAATGGCATTAAGGCATTAAGAGCCCGCGCCGATGTGGAATATGTGGAAGAAGACATGCCACGTAGGCTCTTAAACGAAACAACACCCTGGGGACAAACCTTTGTGGGTGCGACCCAATTAAGCGATAGCCAAGCGGGTAACCGCACCATCTGTATTATCGACTCAGGTTATGACCGTGGTCACAGCGACTTAAGCGGTAACAATGTCACAGGCACCAATAACTCCGGCACCGGTAATTGGTTTGAACCTGGCAATAACAATGCCCATGGTACCCACGTTGCCGGTACTATCGCAGCGATCGCCAACAACGACGGCGTTATTGGCGTGATGCCAAATCAAAATGCCAATATCCATGTGATTAAAGTATTTAATGAAGCTGGCTGGGGTTACTCATCTTCACTCGTATCGGCGGTCGATACCTGTGTTAATAATGGCGCCAATGTGGTCACCATGAGTTTAGGTGGCGCAGGCTCAAGTACAACCGAGCGCAATGCCTTAGCCGCCCACTACAATAACGGCGTACTCTTGATTGCAGCCGCGGGTAACGATGGTAACAATACCCATAGCTACCCCGCTTCGTACGATGCGGTAATGTCAGTAGCGTCTGTTGATAATCACAAAGACCACTCAGCCTTCTCGCAATACACCAACCAAGTCGAGATCTCTGGTCCTGGTGAAGCCATTCTCTCTACCGTTACACGCGGTGAAGGACGTTTAGCCGATATTACTATCGGTGGTCAGTCATACTTTAACTCCGGCGTTGTGCCACACAATCGCTTTACGCCATCAGGCACTAACTATGCGCCCAATCCATACAATGGCACGGCAACCGCAACCTTAGCCGAATGTACGGTTAGCGGCTCAACCTTCAACTGCGGCAATATGACCAACAAAGTCTGTCTAGTTGAGCGAGTGGGTAACCAAGGCACTTCTTATCCAGAAATCAATGCGGTAAAAGCCTGTAAGAATGCGGGCGCTAGCGCTGTTATCGTGTACAGTAACACCGCCTTACCTGGACTACAAAACCCCTTCTTGGTCGATGCTAACAGCGAAATCAACATGGTGTCAGTGTCTGTTGACCGTGCAACCGGTCTAGCACTGCGTAACCAGTTAGGTGCAACCGTTACCGTAAGCAACCAAGGTAATAAAGACTACGAGTACTACAACGGTACATCGATGGCGACTCCACATGTGTCAGGCGTAGCAACCTTAGTGTGGAGCTATCACCCAGAATGTAGCGCTGCTCAGGTGCGTAATGCACTCAAGCAAACGGCTGAAGACTTAGGCACAGCTGGCCGTGATGATTACTATGGTTATGGTCTGGTCAATGCCGTTGCAGCGAAAACCTTCTTAGATGCGTCCTGTAATGGTCCTACGGATCCGGTTGACCCTACACCAACTGACAGCGTGTTAGTGAACGGTGTGCCAAAAACAGGTCTAAGCGGCGCCGCCAGTGAAGAACTGCATTTCTCTTTTGAAGTACCACAGGGTGCAACTAACTTAGGCTTTGTGATGAACGGTGGCACGGGTGATGCGGATCTGTACGTACAGTACGGCGCAGCGCCAACGACCTCAAACTACGATTGCCGTCCATACAAAGGTGGTAACAGTGAATCTTGCCCAATCAGCAACGTTCAATCTGGTACTTACTACGCGATGGTGAAAGGCTATTCAGCCTTTAGCGGTGTATCATTAACCGCAAGCTACACAGCCCAAAGCGGTGGTGGTACTCCTACCACGCCAGCAAGCTACACCAACACCGATAACTACAATATTCCTGATAACAAGACCACAGGTATCACGAGCCCAATCACAGTTACTCGCACGGGTAACTCAGGCACAGTGACTGCCGTGGTGAATATTGTTCACCCTTATATTGGTGACTTAAAAGTGCAGCTCATCAGCCCTACAGGCCAAACGGCAACACTGCATAGCAACACTGGCGCAGGCGCAGATAATATCAATAAGAGCTACACAGTGGATATGACTGGCGTTGAGTCAAGCGGTGTGTGGAAACTTAAAGCGGTAGATAGCGGCCGTGGTGACGTAGGCTATATCGATAGCTGGGAATTGAAATTCCAATAATCACAGCGAATTAACACAAGAGCCTGCAATCACAGGCTCTTTTATTATTGATAATCCTTAAGCATCTCTGGTTCGATAAGCAGACTATGCTCATTGTCAGATAGCCAGACTTGCCCTTCACTGATAGACGCTTGCAGCGACATAGTGCGGCTCACTAACGCCTCCATCGCCGTCACTGACTCTTCGGCAATATTCCATACTTTCAAATTTTTATAGCGCTCTAATGCCGCTTGATTCTGTTTCCACCAAATAGGAACACTACGTCCGCCGTAGGTAAACAGCTGCACCGCTTTCGCGCGGCCGCTCGCCTTACGCAGCCATTTTTCATCGGCTTGGCCAAACTCAATCCACAGGTTTACTTCCCCTGAGAGACTCTTATCCCACAGTTCGGGTTCGTCATCCACACACAATCCCTTAGTAAAGCTTAAGGTCTCGGAAGCATTGAGGATAAAAGCCAGCAAACGCACCATCATGCGACCATCGGTTTCCGAAGGATGCTGAGCTAACGTCAGTTGATGATCTTGATAATATCCCCGGTCCATATCAGCGATCTGAAGATTGACCTTAAACACGGTCGCTTTAAGCGCCATAGTAAATCCTAAGCTTAATGATAAAAAATAACGGCGAGTCTACCTAAGACTCGCCGTCAGCTCAAACAAACTACGATAAAGAAGACTAAATCGCCCCGGGGCGTAAATGCTTCGCGACAGGAAAGTGGGCCTTTAGCTGATTAATTTTCTGAGTATCGGCAACAATCAGCATTCTTGTGCCCTGCTCATATTCGTGAGTTATTTCGCTCAGAGCGAGTAATCCGCCGCGGTTAGCATCACGGCGAACGAATTCTGATAATTCATCCGTTAAGGTCTCTTGGCTATAAATCCAGTCAAGGCGTTGCAGTAACGGCATGGCCGCCAGCGGCAATAACTCGACGGGGGTAGCCTCATCCAATAACAGGATTTCTCCACGGCTGACGATATGGTTAAAAGCATTTTGGTAATGCTCTAGCGTACGTGCATCAAACCTATCACCATTGGTATCGAAAAAACGTTCCCAAAATAATCGACGTGTCGCGGTTTTGGTGAGGCGTTGTTGTACTTCGAGACGTTTGTCGGCCACAAAGTCAAATAGCGGTTTCAAGGATTGCGGTAGACTGGCTTCTAATCTCGCTCGGATGGTACGGGCAAATACAGGCGCGGCCCCTGCCGTACTGATCGCCACAACAAGGCGCCCTCTATCCACGATGGACGGCGTAATAAAACGGCAAAAAGCGGGATTGTCCACGGCATTAACCCAAATGCCACGCTCAGTGGCTAAGGTCGCTAATTCACTATTGAGTTTATCGTTGGCCGTTGCGAGATAAATAAGATCGTAATTTTGAATATCAGCCTGCACGACTGATCGTTGTGACAATAATATCCGTCCCTTATCAGCATAGGCTTGCACCTCAGAATTTACCTCTGGCGCAATAACATGGATATTCGCTTCGGTACGCGTCAGCAAGGCAAGTTTACGACTCGCTACATCCCCTGCCCCAACAAGCAGAACATTCAGATTAACGGTATCAATAAATAACGGGAAATATTGCATCGTATAAGCCTAATAAATATTGAGTAAAAACAAACTTCAATTATTTTCATGCACAGGGTTAACATCTGTTTTGGCCTATAAAAATCAAGGCTCTGATTCTAAACAGCGTTAACTCAACATTATGAATAAACGCATTATCTGACAGAATAATGCAGGCATATCTTATCGTACTAACTAAATGATAAGTCAGCGTAGATTAACACGATACTCAACAATAAATACTTAATAATATGAATAAGTTAGAAAATTTTTATCTAAATAAAAATATGCAATGATAGTCGGGAATATGGATCCCGACGATAGATGGATTGATGAGTAAATTAATTATGGCTCTCGCTACGCTCAGCACTACAATGCCAACACAATTCGAAGCTGCCCTCATTCATCTCATGGCACTGTACACATTGCCATTGGGGACTAACCACATCCAAGCCGCTTAATTGCGCTTGTGCGTTAGCCAGCTGCGACTCTCGAACCCAAAGCTCAACATTGTGAAGATTGGCAGGTAACTCACCGACGCCACCCAACAAGGCCTCTCCACGCAACTCCACATGAATACCGCAGGCTTCTAATAATCCCTTCCATGTATGGGCCTGTAATAGGTTTCCACCAGCAATTAATGTTTTACGTTCTTCCATGCGACTTCCTACTGCATTTATCTTTTAAAAATAGCGGCAGCCGACATCCTACAGTGAAATAACTGAGCCTGTCGAGTGCTGTTTTTTACGCCAGTTGTTAATCAATTTAACATTTACGTTTTACAGCATTAGTCACTATAAAGTTGTGAGTTTGATAGCAGATTATCGAAAGCGCGTAATCATGGCGAAAAAAATGCCACTTTAAAAGTGGCATTTTTATTAACAATATTGGTATCTAAAATAGATTAATTTGAGACCAATTTACGGCATCATCGGTGGTTGATCTGCACCTTCTTTCTCTATCTCAACTGGCATCATATGCTCGCGGCAAATGCCGAGTTTGATCGCTAAGAAACTCGCCACATAGATAGAAGAGTAAGTACCAACGAAAATACCCAGTAACAGTGCGGTCGCAAAGCCATGGATCATGGTGCCGCCCTTCAGGAACAGCGCAACAACTGTCACCAGCGTCGTACCCGTCGTGATAATGGTACGGCTCATGGTTTGGGTAATTGAAACGTTCACGACTTCTTCAGGATCGCTCTTACGCATCTTGAGGAAGTTTTCACGGATACGGTCAAATACCACGATGGTATCGTTCAGTGAGTAACCGACTACCGTTAACACACCAGCTAATACTGTTAGGTCAAACTCCAGTTGAAATACTGAAAACACCCCTAAGGTCACAATCACGTCATGGGCCAATGCCGCGACTGAACCCGCAGCCAAACGCCATTCGAAACGAAACGAAACGTAGATCATGATACAGATTAGTGCAACTAACACGGCTAAACCGCCCTGCTCAGCCAGTTCTTTACCCACCTGAGGACCGACGAATTCAACCCGTTTTTGTTGAACGCCTGCATCCACTTGCTGAGCAGCTGTCATCACAGATTTAACCTGAGCATCGCTGCTCACGCCTTCTTTCACCGACAGACGAACTAACACGTCGCGACTTGAACCAAAGTTTTGCACAATCGCGCCATCTAATTCAGGCGATGACAGTTTTGTACGCAACACGTTCAAATCAACAGGTTGAGTGAACTCCATCTCAACCACAGTACCGCCAGTAAAGTCTAAGCCCCAGTTGATACCCTTAGTCGCCAGAGAAACAAGCGAACCCAATACCAAAATGGCCGACATAATACTGATAGGCAGCGCATGACGGAGGAAGTTAACCGTACGTTTTAAAGATAAAATTTCTAACATTATCGCTTCCCCTTAGATAGACAGCGTCTTCACGCGCTTACCGCCCCAAATCGCGTTAACGATTGCGCGGGTTCCCACGATAGCGGTAAACATTGATGTCGCAATACCGATCATCAGGGTCACTGCGAAGCCTTTGATCGCGCCCGTACCTACGGCGAACAGGATCAATGCTGTTAAGAAGGTAGTAATGTTAGCGTCGGCGATAGTAGAGAATGCGTTGCCGTAACCTTCGTGAATGGCCTGCTGCACGCTGCGACCAGCACGTAACTCTTCACGGATACGCTCGTAAATCAGTACGTTACCATCAACCGCCATACCCACAGTTAACACCATACCCGCAATACCTGGCAGGGTTAACACGGCGCCAGGGATCATAGACATCACCCCAACCACCATCACTAAGTTGGCCGTTAGGGCCAAGTTGGCGATAAAGCCAAAACTGCGGTAGTAAACCAACATGAAGATAAGCACGACTGCCATACCCCAGATCATGGCTTGCACACCGCTTTCGATGTTTTCCGCACCTAGGCTTGGACCAATGGTACGCTCTTCCACAATCGATACTGGCGCGATCAAAGCACCCGCACGTAGCAATAACGCGAGGTTTTGTGCTTCACCGTGGCTTAACCCAGTGATCACAAAGTTGCGGCCTAAACGTGCTTGAATTGTCGCTACTGAAATCACTTCTTGGATTTTCAGCATTTTGACGCTGCCATCGGCGTTACGTTCACCACTGTCTTTATATTCAATGAATAAGGTCGCCATCGGTTTACCGATATTGTCCTTAGTCACATTAGAAAAAATGGTACCGCCTTTAGCGTCGAGGTTAATGCTTACCTGTGGACGGCTATATTGGTCAAAGCTGGGTTGTGCGCCAGTGATATGATCACCCGTTAGCATCACTTCCTTCTTCAGCACCACTTGACCGCCTTCACGGCGTTGATACACCTCAGAACCCGCGGGTATACGGCCAGATTGCGCCGCATTAGGGTCAGCCTTATCGTCCACCATATGGAATTCAATCGATGCGGTTGCACCTAAAATTTCCTTGGCGCGAGCGGTATCTTGTACACCAGGTAACTCAACGATAATACGCTCAGCACCTTGGCGTTGTACCACAGGCTCAGCTACCCCTAACTCGTTCACACGGTTACGGATAGTGGTAATGTTTTGCTGCAACGCTTCTTCTTTAATCTGCTTGAGATAGGTTTCGCTCATCACGGCTTGCAGGGCAAAATCTTCACCCTTGCTCACATCGGTGAACACCATATCGTTGCTGCGAGATTTTAAGAAACGTTCTGCACTGGCTAAACTTTCAGCATCACGGAATTTAATCTCGATACCTTGAGCATTGTTGCGAATGCCCGCGTAACGGATTTTTTCTTCACGTAATTGTGAACGGAAATCAGCCACTTTGGCTTCTTCCATCTTACGAATGGCTTCGCCCATGTCCACTTCCATCAGGAAGTGCACACCACCACGAAGATCCAAACCGAGTTTCATTGGGCTACCACCCATAGACTCGAGCCATTTAGGTGTTGCAGGGGCAAGGTTAAGTGCTACGGTAAACTTATCACCTAAGTCTTCGGCGATAGTTTCCTTGGCCAACAATTGTTGATCCGCGTTTTGTACGCGAACCAACAATTGGCCTTTTTCAAGCTCAGAACGCTTTACCGCAATGCCCTTACTGGCTAACAGCTCGTTCACTCTGGCTTGGGTAGATGCCGTGACTTCAGCACCTCGAGTCGCCACTACTTGCACCGCATGATCTTCACCGAACAGGTTAGGTACGGCATAGAAACAACCTATGGCGATGATAAACATCACCATAATGTTCTTCCACATTGGGTATTTATTTAACACGCCTGAGCCCTCTTGGCTTACAACGACTGGATAGAGCCCTTAGGCAATACAGCTGCAATGTAATCTTTTTTAATTGTAATTTGAGTCGTGTCGTTCAAGCTCAGTAACACGTAGTCATTGTCATCGCTGATCTTTGCAATCTTGCCTAAAATGCCGCCGCTGGTCAGCACTTCATCACCTTTTCCAAGTGATGACATCAGGTTTTTGTGCTCTTTAACACGCTTCGATTGCGGACGGAAAATCATGAAATAGAAAATCAGGCCGAAAATCACCAGCATGAAAATCAATTCCATAGTGCCACCACTCTGTGGAGTGCCAGCAGCATTTGCATATGCATTTGAAATGAACATAGTTTTCTCTTCTTATTAGCAAAAAATCAATCGACTAACTCTGGTACTTCGCGACCTTGACTGGTATAGAAGTCCTTCACAAAGGCGTCTAATGTACCCGTCTCAATCGCACCGCGCAAACCTTCCATTAACATTTGATAGTATCTCAAGTTGTGAATGGTGTTTAAACGCGCACCCAGAATCTCATTACAACGATCTAAGTGGTAAAGGTACGCCCGTGAATAATTTTTACAGGTATAACAATCACACTTAGGATCGAGCGGTGAAGTGTCATCACGATGACGCGCGTTGCGGATCTTGATGACACCTTCACTGGTAAACAGATGGCCGTTGCGGGCGTTACGGGTTGGCATCACACAGTCAAACATGTCGATACCACGACGCACACCTTCAACTAAATCCTCTGGCTTACCGACCCCCATCAGATAGCGCGGCTTGTCAGCAGGAATTTGTGGACAGACATGCTCAAGAATGCGGTGCATGTCTTCCTTAGGCTCACCTACGGCCAAACCACCGACGGCATAACCGTCGAAACCAATTTCGACTAAGCCTTTTAAGCTCTCGTCGCGTAAATCTTCATAAACACTGCCTTGGATAATCCCAAATAATGAATTGGGGTTTTCCAGGCGGTCAAACTCGTCGCGTGAACGCTTAGCCCAACGCAGTGACATCTGCATTGACTTGCGCGCTTCATCTTCGGTTGCTGGATACGGAGTACATTCGTCAAAAATCATTACCACATCACTGCCCAATGCATGTTGAATTTGCATTGACTTTTCAGGATCTAAGAAGATTTTCTCGCCGTTAATTGGCGAGCGGAAATGCACACCTTCTTCAGTAATCTTACGAATGTCACCCAAACTGAACACTTGGAAACCGCCCGAATCGGTCAGAATAGGACGCTGCCAATTCATAAAATCGTGAAGGTCACCATGCTTACGCATGATTTCTTCGCCAGGGCGTAACCACAGGTGGAAAGTGTTACCGAGCAGAATATCGGCGCCAGTAGCACGCACTTCTTCTGGCGTCATCCCTTTTACCGTACCGTAAGTCCCTACAGGCATAAATGCTGGGGTTTCCACTGTACCACGTTCAAAAATCAAGCGACCACGGCGCGCACGGCCGTCGGTAGTGTCAAGTTCAAATTTCATCATTCACCTCGCCAGATAAACAGTCTGACTACATTTTTAATGGCAAGCGCCATTTTGATTAACAATAGAGATAGGGACAGTTCAAAAAGGTTCAACCTTTGGCTGAAAAAAATACCCGCCCAAACTCAATGTGGGCGGCTATTTTAAAACAAAATCTTGGTCTAGTGAGCTTTTTTCGTCACAAACATGGCATCGCCATAGCTAAAGAAGCGATATTTTTGCGTGATTGCGTGTTGATACGCCGCCATAACATGATCAAAACCGGCAAAGGCACTAACCAACATGATGAGCGTCGATTCCGGCAGGTGAAAGTTAGTGATCATGGCATCGACGATTTGGAACTGATACCCAGGGTAGATAAAGATATCGGTATCACCGCTAAAGGCTTTAAGTTCGCCTTCACTTGCACGGGCCGCACTCTCCAGTGAACGTACAGACGTCGTGCCCACAGCAACCACACGTTTGCCTGCCGCTTTCGTTTGGGCAATTAAATCCACCACATCCTGCGGCACATTGGCCCACTCAGAATGCATTTTGTGCTCGAGCACATTATCGACGCGCACGGGTTGGAAGGTGCCTGCGCCGACGTGCAAGGTCACAAACGCGATATTTACGCCCTTGGCTTTTAATGCCTCAAGCATGACATCATCAAAGTGTAGACCCGCCGTAGGCGCGGCAACCGCACCGGGGTTCTGGTTATACACGGTTTGATAGCGCTCTTTATCGGCATCCTCATCGGGACGGTCGATATAAGGTGGCAATGGCATATGCCCTACTGCTTCGAGCACTTCTAAAATTGTGAGATCGGATAAGAGTTCGAGTTCAAATAAGGCGTCATGGCGAGCAGCCATCTTCATCTCATAACCGCCGTCGAGATGAATAATGCTATCTACTTTCGGGGATTTAGAGCTGCGCACATGGGCGAGGATACGTTTATCATCGAGCATACGCTCAACTAAAATCTCGAGTTTGCCACCACTGGCCTTTTGGCCAAATAAACGTGCTGGGATCACCCGGGTATTGTTAAATACCATTAAATCGCCGGGATTAATCATCTCCAGCAGATCGGTAAACTGTTTATCGGCGAGCGTGCCAGTATTGCCATCTAAGGTTAACAGACGTGACGCCGTACGTTGCGCCATGGGATAACGAGCGATAAGTTCGTCGGGAAGATCGAAAGAAAAGTCTGTTACGCGCATGCAAAGGCCTCTAGATAGCTTAGAACGGCGGCTAGTCTATGGTTAGAGGCCAATAAGATCAAGATTACTTGTTCACGATATCCATATCGGTCACTGCATCCTGCTCATTGAGCGTATTTGAGCTCAATGCGTCATCCACATCATATTTAGCCCGAGTGCGAGCAAAATGATCGATGCTGAAACTATGTTGCTCATAGGGAATATCAACCAGCATTTTTTTACGTTTGGGACGCTCGTCTTTACCAAGCATTTTGATGAACCAGTTCCACATCGTCCATGATCCTTAACAGGTTAGTTGATTAGCGCATTTTCTGTCTTTAGCATCAGCATTTACACTCCTGTTAGAAATGCTGAATCTAGCACTACCTTACAAAAGCACACGATTTTTGCCTATTTGCACTTTCCTCAGCGCGCCTGCCCATGATAACGTGAACCAACGCGATTAACCAAGCACAAAAAATGAACATTCTTACACACTTACATCTGGCTGATATCAGTAAAACCCACCTTGGTGCCAATCTAGCAGGCAATTTTATTACCGCGTCGATAGACAATGCCCCACAAGCACTACGCCAAGGACTGTGGTTAAACCATGAAATCAATCAGCTCTGTGCGACCCATGAGTTGACTCAAGAACTCATCGCATTGTTTCCTAAACAGTTAACAAGTATAGCAGCAGATTTGATGTTCATCAGTTTCGATTATTATTTAGCCTTCTACTGGGAAGAATATCATCATCTGTCACTGCCTGATTTTAGCCAAAAAGCCTATAGTGAACTGGCAGAATTTGCCGCGCAAAGCGATGTGTATCACCCTCAGCTATGCCTAGACATTATCGCCGATATGCGCCGTCAAGATTGGTTAAACGGGTACGCCACACCTAAGGGCATTCAACAGGCATTAACCCAAAGGGCCAAAGGTCATCCGCACAGTGCCTTATTTAACGGTGCGGATAAAATTTTAGCCCAAATGCAGATTGAGACAGAAACCGCCTTTCGTACCTTCTACCCCCAGTTGATGGCCTATACCCGTATTTGGAGCCGTAAAACTCCGAGTGACTATTTACCCGAATAATCCCGAGGAGACCATCTCAGTGATAAGAGCAAGCTCAAGGGAGCAATCACCTCATCCAAAGGGATGGAAACAAAAACTGCAAAGCCCTCGATTTTGGCTAAAGCAGCTTAGGGATTTAACCATTATGGCGCTACTGCTCTATGGGGTAAGCCTCTATTTACAACGGGATATGGTCACAGGCCAAGCGCCAGTATTAAGCGGTATTACCATTGATGGCGGCAAGTTTGCACTTAATACAGCCCAAACTGAGCCAACATTAGTCTATTTCTGGGGAACCTGGTGCCCAGTATGCCGCGTAACATCGCCGATGGTTGAGACCATCAGCCAAAATCATCGGGTGATTTCAGTCGCCGTTGCTTCAGGTAGTGATAGTGAGATTCAAACCTTTATGGATGAACATCAATATCACTTTCCGGTACTTAATGATGATAGTGGAACGCAGAGTGCTCTCTGGGGCGCGATGGCATTTCCAGCCATTTATGTTATCGATACGCAAGGAAATATTCGTTACGTTACCTCAGGAGTAACGTCTACCTGGGGGATGAAGTTTAGATTATGGTTAGCGCAGTTTTAATGCCCCATGACATTGTTGAGAATATACTGCTTAGTAACTGATATTTTGCTAGTATGGCCACGCAAAAGATGAGGATACGATGCAGATATTTGATTACCAGCCCCCTTCAGTCCCTTGGTTAGATCTTCGCTATCAAGATAGAGATGTGATCGTTATTAATAAACCTTCGGGCTTATTGTCTAATCCCGGCAGAGCCGCACATACCTTCGATTGTGCCCTCACTCGGCTGCAACGTCTTTATCCTGAAACGATTCTGGTGCACAGACTCGACTGCGCCACCTCAGGAATTATGGTTTTTGCGCGCAATAAAAAAGCCGAATCCCACTTAAAAACCCAGTTTCAAGATCGACAAAGTGAGAAAGTGTATATTGCTGAGGTCATGGGACTGGTCGAGCTGGATGCAGGTATAATTGATTTAGCTATCGCCCCCGACCCCGAGCATCCACCCTATCAAAAGACCCAAGCGGCGGGGACGGCTGGCGCGAAAAGTGCTCTTACCCATTACCGAGTGCTTGAAAGACGCGAAAACAGCACCTTAGTGGAATTAACCCCAGAAACGGGCCGAACCCACCAGCTTAGGGTACATATGCTCGCCCTTGGGCATCCCATTTTAGGGGATGAATTTTATGGTAATGCTGAGGTGATCAAGGCCAGACCGAGGCTGTGTCTCCATGCCCAAAGCTTGAGCTTTACCCATCCGTATTCGGGTAAAAGGATGCATTTTTTCAGTCAGCATCCTTTCAATGAATAATCGGCAAAAATACAAGAGGTCGCGTTAAGCGACCTCTGTTTTAACCAAACCTGACCATCCCGCTACACAGGGATAAGCTTGAGAGGGAATATTATTCGCCCAACTCAGTTGCCATTAAAAAATCACAACCGTTTTAAGCAACACGCTGATTAAAATCAATATCCGCAACTAATTTATCTACTTGAAAATAACTGCCCTGTTCGTTGCAAAATTGCAGTTGCATATTAGGCGTTACCATAAAATACTCACCGAAGAAATTACCGCCCACATCTTCTACTTTTTTGCCCTGTGGCGTATCAGTTAAATTGACTTCATCTAAGCTATGGCAGCCATCACTGAACCAAGTTTCTAAATAATATTTATCCGCTTCTTTATAGAGGGTAATTTTGTCACCTAGCAGTGGACGCTCATCTAACCAACGACCAATAATTTCACGATTTTGCATATCTGTCTCCCGCCAATGTAGGCGACGGCGTTTTTCAATCCCAGACATCCTGATATCCTTATGCAATACCCACTCACCTAAAGTGAACGTCAGTTGTGGTAGTACATTAAGCATAGAACCCATTTACCGCTTTACTCCCCCGAGTCGCAAATTACGTCAAACTCATCAAAAAATGTAATTTTTTGGTTAAATTTAATTTGCTAAACATTTAAAAACTAAAAGATAATTTAGCTTGATTAATTAATGGGCAGTGTAGCTTAATTAGAAAATAAAAACGCGATCTTTATCACTATTTACCTATCGCTAAAGTAAAGATAAATAACCTGTTGCAATACGGTTTATTTAATTACGTATGAATGAGCTTGTTACATCTTTTAATGTCCACTTACAGTGAGATTCTGATATAACAAGATGGATTAAAATCGCCCTACAAATAAACAACAATAAAGCAGGAAGCCTATGCACAATATTCATCGCCGCCATTTTCTGAAAGCCGCAGGCGCCGTCACTGCCGGCCTTGTTACGGCCAATATTGCCCTCGACGCTACCGCCAGTAACGTTGCCCCGAAACCCAGTCGTGGGAAATCAGTTATTGGACTCATTGCCCCTAAAATGGAGGTGGTTAGAGTTGGTTTTATCGGTGTGGGAGAGCGTGGATTTAGCCATGTCGAACAGTTTTGTCACTTAGACGGCGTGGAGCTAAAAGCCATTTGCGATACGCACCAAGCGGTTATTGATAGAGCGGTTGAGCATATCGTTAAACAAAAACGGCCAAAACCTGCGATCTATACTGGCAATGATCTGAGCTATCGCGAGCTATTAAACCGTGATGACATTGATATTGTGATTATTTCCACTCCGTGGGAATGGCATGCTCCAATGGCTATCGACACTATGGAAAGTGGTAAACACGCCTTTGTTGAAGTTCCACTCGCCCTCACCGTCGAAGAGTGCTGGCAAATCATCGATACCGCCGAGCGTACCCAGAAAAACTGCATGATGATGGAAAACGTCAATTACGGCCGTGAAGAATTGATGGTGCTTAACATGGTGCGCCAAGGCTTATTTGGCGAATTACTCCACGGCGAAGCCGCTTATATCCATGAACTGCGCTGGCAAATGAAAGAAATTGACCATAAAACCGGCTCATGGCGCACTTATTGGCATACTAAACGCAATGGTAATTTATATCCCACTCACGGTTTAGGGCCTATTTCCCAGTATATGAATATCAACCGTGGTGACAGATTCGATTACCTGACCTCCATGAGTTCGCCAGCTTTAGGTCGTGCTTTATATGCTAAGCGAGAATTTCCCGCCGATCATGAACGTAATCAGCTCAAATACATTAATGGCGATATGAGCACTAGCCTGATTAAAACCGTGAAAGGCAGAACCATTATGGTTCAACACGATACCACCACCCCAAGACCCTACAGTCGCCATAATCTAATCCAAGGCACTAACGGTGTGTTTGCTGGCTTCCCTAATCGTATCGCAATCGAAAATGGGGGTTTTGGTCAGAGTTACCACGAGTGGGATATGGACATGCAAAAGTGGTATGACAAATACGATCACCCACTGTGGCAACGTATTGGTAAAGAAGCCGAAATCAACGGCGGTCACGGCGGCATGGATTTTGTGATGCTTTGGCGAATGATCTATTGCCTACGTAACGGCGAGGCACTCGATCAGGATGTCTATGATGGTGCGGCTTGGTCTGTGGTCAATATTTTAAGTGAACAATCACTCAATAACCGCAGTAACTCAGTAAACTTCCCCGACTTTACCCGCGGCGCATGGGAACATGCTAAGCCCCTAGGGATAGTGGGAGCCTAAATCGCGCTGAGTTGAGCGTGTAGCAGTAGATTAAGGGGACAAGCATTAGCTTATCCCCTTATGACTCAATAACAGCCTATTGATTTAATTTTTAATGCAAAATCACCACTTTGCTGCGCACCAATCACTAGCCCAATACTTGTGAGACGGCTCAAATCAATCTCAGCACGCTCAATCGGCTTGCCACGGCACTGGGGATGAAACGCTGTAAAGGGGATTTCAATACGTTGCCAGTGAATAATACTGCCACCATTAACGCCAAAAGACTGATGCTTAGCATCGGGCATCGGTGCTTGATAAACCGTACTCTGCGGCGTGTCGGCATCTTTGAGATTCACTTTGTAGTGCTTGCTTCTATCACGGTCGAGTTCGAGATAAATCCCAGTGAATTCACTCACATTTTTGGGTTCAAACTCACAGCGCACCGAGGCAAACCCGCCACCATTGGCGAGTGACACATGGCCGCTAAACATCCCATAGCCTAACGGAGAGATGGTGAGCTTACTGCGTGACAAACCGCCCATCACAGTATCATTAACGCCATACCAAGACTTTGCCGCATTTAACTCTTTAAAATCGAAAAGGATCATAACTACTCCCATAAAAAAAGCAGCCACCGAAGTGACTGCTCCTATGATACTTTCTTCTACACTAACAACAGCACACTTTATCCAAGTTTAGCTTTGTTTTCAGCGGCTTCACAAGCAGCAGCGGTAAAAATCACGTCCGTAGAGCTATTCAGTGCCGTTTCGGCTGCATCTTGGATCACGCCGATAATAAAACCAACAGCAACCACTTGCATCGCCACATCGTTAGAAATGCCAAACAAGCTACAAGCAAGCGGAATAAGCAATAACGAACCACCCGCCACACCAGATGCACCACAGGCAGAAATCGCAGCTACCACGCTAAGCAGCAAGGCAGTCAGCAGATCAACTTGAATCCCCAAAGTATGTGCCGCTGCTAAAGTCAGTACGGTAATCGTAATCGCAGCGCCGCCCATATTGATGGTTGCCCCTAACGGGATAGAGACTGAATAAGTATCTTCGTGCAGATTTAACTTTTCACACAATGCCATATTCACTGGAATATTGGCCGCACTTGAGCGGGTGAAAAATGCCGTCACACCACTCTCACGCAGACAGCGGATCACAAGTGGATAGGGATTACGTTTGATTTTAACGTAAACAATCAGCGGGTTAATAATTAAGGCGATAATAGCCATCGCACCGAGCAATACGGCTAATAACTGAGCGTAGCCCGCAATTGCCGCAAAACCGGTTTCAGCAAATGTGGCAGCAACTAGACCGAAAATACCAATAGGCGCTAACCGAATGATAAAATGCACCATTTGCGAAATACCATGGCTCACATCCGCAAACACTTGTTTGGTTGAATCACTCGAATGATGTAAGGCTAAGCCAAGACCCACACCCCAAGCCAAAATACCAATATAGTTCCCCGTCATCAGGGCATTCACGGGGTTATCAACCAGTTTAAACAACAGGGTGTTAATCACCTCACCAATTCCCTGTGGCGGACTGGTGCCTTCAACACCCGCAACTAACACCAGATTAGTCGGGAACATCATACTTAAAATCACTGCGGTTAATGCCGCAGCAAAGGTACCCAATAAGTACAACACCACGATTGGGCGCATATTCGTTTGAGTATTTTTCTTTTGATTCGCAATGGAGGATGCCACGAGAATAAAGACTAGAATAGGCGCTATCGCTTTTAATGCACCAACAAATAAACTACCTAAAAAAGCGACTTGTTTGGCCCATTCATGTGAAAAACTGGCTAAAGCGACACCAGCGATAATCCCGACGAGAATTTGCAGCACCAAACTGCTATTAGCCAACTTGGCTAAAAAAGATGATTCTTGTTTCATTACTTAACCTATCGTTATTATATTTCGGCTGAGTTTCCCCATCCCACACCTTCAAAATTGAGGCCAATAAGGTTTTATAGGATGTGATGGAACTTGTCTAGCTTTGCAGGGAAATAAGCGAATTAAATTACCCAGTCCCTGCAAAACCCTTACAAAAATCCAACACGCTCTAATTTGACCGCTTAGCCGCTAAATCAGCCCCCCGTAGCATGGCTTCCACAAGCTCATGGGCATCAAACTTAGTCAGCGCCTCATTTGCCCCCACTTGATGGGCTTGGCTGACGCTGATTTCGCTCGACAACGAGGTATGGAGAATAATATAAGCATTAGCCAACAGTGGATTATCTCGGACTTCAAATGCCAGCTCATAGCCATCGAGCCCCGGCATTTCGATGTCACTAACTAAAATATCAATCGGGTGACGCTCGGCAGCCGCCTGCTCCATAATAGAGAGCGCTTCTCTTCCATCAGGGGTCACGAAATAGGGAATATTAATACTATCGAGCGCATCGGAAAGTTGCTTACGGGCCACCTTAGAATCATCGACCAACAGAATCCGCATGGGTTTTAACTTCTCCCGCTGCACATCCGTTAGGATTGCTCGATTGGCCTCAGGTGCATCGGGGAACACCTTAGACAGTAACAGCTCCACGTCAAGTAACTGCACTAACTGGTTATCGTAGCGCGTCACTCCAGTTAAAAAGGCATTTCTCCCTAAATTTGCCGATGGCGCTTCAATGTCACGCCAATTGCACTCAATAATCTTATCAATGGCGCGCACTAAAAAGCCGATAATCATGCGCTGGCAATCAGTAATGATGATATAGCAATGTTTACGTTCTTCATCACTGATTGGCCGATAACCAATGGCAGCCGCCATATCCACCACCGGGATAGTATGACCACGAATGGTCGCGGCACCCATGATTGTCGGATGAGATTTAGGGATCTTACTCAGCGGCGTGTAAGGCACTAATTCACGAATTTTGAGCGTGCCTAAGGCAAATACCTGATGTTGAGATAACCGAAAAAGGAGTAGCCCTTGTGACTGATTTGCCTTACTTTTCATGATAAAACTAAGCGCTCACTCAAATTAAACTGCCAGTATATTAACCTTAACATGCCTTAAAAGTTATGACTAAGGTCAAATGTGATCAAATCAGCCAATTACTTTATCTTTGGAACAATCTTCCCTTCTCAAGGACTAATCCTGCAAAGCATAGAGCACATCGAAGGCAAACTGATCCCACCCCTCAGCGCTAAAAGCAATGTCGCGAATGCTGCGCACTTGGCTAACGGCATGCAACGGCGCAGCACCATTAACCATGAGGTAATAAGCCATAATGAGCCCGGTACGATCTTTTCCCGAACGGCAATGGATTAACACGGGTAAATCATCGGCTTCACATTGTTGAATAAAGGCTAGCGCTCTGGGTAATTGGGCGACACAAATGGCGATATCCCCTTCCTGTGGCGGCACGTTTCTGGAAAACGGGATACATTCATAACGCAAACCATGGTGCTGAAAACTACCGGGCTCGCAGCCTTCTCCGCCATTAACGGATAACACGGCGCGGATCCCCGATGCTTTAAGCTCTGCTAAATCCCAAGGGTCCTTATTAGGGCCACTGCGGCCCGCGATTTTACCTTCAACTAACCAAAATAAATGCTGCATACTGCCTCTACCAAACCAATTCGAAACAACCTGAAGATATGCTAAGCATAACTCACACCTGAGGAATTAAGACTTTTTACCCCAAAACTCAACATTCGCCACGGGTAACTGTTTACGCTTTTTCTTGCCAGAGCCTTCGGGCTTGGCCTGAGGTTTTTCCTGCGCTAACACATCCAGCGGTATTTCAGCATTGGCTTCAAATCCGGGGATTTGTTCACGCACCAGTTTGATTTTGTTTTTCTTTTCAATCACACCAAAGTGGTGATATTCCTCATGGGAAATTAAAGTCACCGCGAGGCCCACCTCGCCAGCACGACCGCTACGACCAATACGGTGCATATAATCGGCTGGACTTCTTGGTAAATCAAAGTTAATCACGACGGGGAGTTTATCAATATCAATACCACGGGCTGCGATATCAGTCGCAATTAGCACACTAATGTCACCATTTTTAAACCCATCAAGGACGCGAGTCCGCGCACCTTGAGCTTTATCGCCATGGAAAACTTCGGCGCTAATTCCCCGTTTTGACAACTTTTGCGCGAGGTGGTTACAGGTATTTTTAGCACTGACAAAAATTAACGCCTGTGACCATTGATGCTGTTTAATCAAATGGGCCAATAACGCTGTTTTTTGCTCGCGGTTAACGGTTATCACACGCTGCACAATGGTGCTTTCTTGCTCACTTTGCAGATGAAACTCAAGCGGTTGATGGAGTAATTGGGTCGTTAGCGCGCGCACTTCTTCGGGGAATGTCGCCGAAAACAGTAAGGTTTGTTTTTGGGCAGGGAGCGCCTCAAGCACTTGATTTAATTCATCAGTAAACCCAAGGCTTAACATCCGGTCCGCTTCATCCAGCACTAAGGCCGAGACGCGATTTAACTTAAGCGCATTGCTGGCTAATAAATCTAGTAAACGCCCAGGAGTTGCGACCAACACATCGGCGCCAGCGCGTAAGCTTTGCATTTGCAGATTGACAGACACACCACCAAAGGCCGCGACAATCTTAAGCTGACCATTAAAATGGGATGCATAGGATAAAAAGCTGTCGGCGACTTGCTGCGCCAATTCGCGGGTAGGTACGAGCACCAAACAACGCACTTGGCCTGCTGACTTATCAGCACTTTTTGCTTCACTCAATCGCTGCAATAACGGCACTGCAAAAGCAGCGGTTTTTCCAGAACCTGTATTCGCCCCTGCTAACACGTCCTGTCCACTGAGTACGGCAGGAATGGTAGCCGCTTGTATCGGTGTGGGAAAAACATAACCCAGCTCAGAGAGTCGATTACATAAGGGGGCAATAATGCCAAGTTCGGCAAAGCTGGCAACGGCGGAAGAAGCTTGGGTCATAAAAAATTACATGGCTCATCAATAACAAATATGACCGCTATTCTAACGTAAAATGCGCGTCCTTGCTTGTCGATTCCAGCATTAACAGTTGTTGTTTCATCGTAAGTCCATAGGCATAACCCGTTAATTGGCCATTTTTACCAATGATGCGGTGACAGGGCACAATAATCGCGATGGGATTGGCGCCATTGGCGGCACCGACTGCCCTGACGGCTTTTGGCCTGTCGATACGCTGGGCGATCTCGCCATAACTGCAACTCTGACCATAACCGACCTGCACCAAGGCCTGCCACACCTGCTGCTGAAATTCGGTTCCTTTGGGCGCTAAGCTTAAGTGGAACTGGGTTAGCTCACCGCGAAAATAATCCAGAAGCTGCGCCTTTGCCTGCTCAATATGACTTTTAGCCCGCGCGAGTTCGTCATCACTTGCGACCTTTAGGGGGATCTCGGTACGACTCGACCCGACGACCGTTAAATGGCTCAATCCGTAGGCATTGGCATTAAGTTGTAGTACGCCCACAGGGGTACTTAAGATATCGACAGCGCAGGGCTGATAATCTTTGGCCGTTGGGGCGCTAATCAGTTGCGATAAATTCGGGCTCATAGTGGTTCTCGTCAACGGCTTTAGTACAGTGTTTTCGTACTGTGTTTCAAATAGTGGCTCTCATATAGAGCCTCGGTACTGAATCAATAAACATGGCCTGAAATGCCCTATGCATTGGACCACAGCAGGAAGGTCAAATAACTCCCCCAAGGGGCGATATCCGCACTTACCCGCTCAACAATCGCTGAATAATCCAGTTGTTTTTGCGCTTCAGTATCTAACCCTGTCTGCTCACCCATCGTCGCCAGTAATTGCTTTTTCACAATTAAATCCGTGTGCAGGAAGATATTTGGATCGCCAAGCCCACGTAATTTGGCATAGGCAATGGTCCAGGGGCCAATGCCTTTTACCCTAATCCACTCATCGGCTGTGGCTTCTGGGTGGTCACAGATAAACGCCGCAAGCGCATTAAGCGCCAGTTTGCGCGCGCCAGGCATTTTAAGCTCATCGAGGCAGGCATGACGGATCACCTGCGGTGTAGGGAACAAGCGATACTCTTGCCCGTTTAAGCTAAAGCGTTCGCCATAGGCTTCGACTAATAAATTGAGTAACTTAGTGGCCTGCACTACGCTCACCTGCTGACCTAAAACGGCTCGGCAACCCGCCTCAAATAAAGATCCTGCTCCCGGGATCCTAAGACCTGATTTAGGGATTAACTTAAGATCGGTCAAACGCTGTAGGTTGTGCTCAATCAGCTGCATATCGGCATCGAGATCTAAAATGCGCCGCACTTGGGTGATGAGTTTTTGTAGGCCCGCCAAGGGCGAGTCGGGCGTTAATGTCAGCGTGATTTTAAAGCGATGCAAATGTGCCTCATGGGCGATACGCACCACTGCGCGGATATCCTCAAGTTGCAAGGTGCGACCATACTCAAGTGTATCTTGGGACATCATGTCGTTGGAGTCATGATTTGCCCCCTCACTAAACCACTCCATTCCCGCCACGGCGCGCAGGCGATAAAAGGCTAACTGCGCCGGCCAATCGAGCGGCGGTCGGTAATACTGATATAAACTCAAACTGTGCGCTGGCATCTGCTGCGGACTAGCCTTATTAGTTCTCTCCCCTTCCTCTAACTTGGCAGTCGACTTCAGACTGGATTTTCTTAACTGTGTGGGCGTTAATTGCAGAGTCTGTTGAAATGCCTCGTTGAAACGGCGAATACTGTTAAAGCCTGCGGCAAGCGCAACCTGAGTGATGGGCAGCTGCGTCTGATGCAACAACTGTTTTGCGAACATTAACTGACGATAGAGTGCAAATTGCTTAGGCGAAGTGCCAAATCCAGAGGTAAATAACTTATTTAGATAACGGCTGCTGATCCCCAGTTTGTCCGCCAAGGCCTCGACCGTTAATCCATGCTCACCCGATAAGGCGCCAGCTTCAATCAAACCTATAGCTCTGTCTAGGGTTGTGCCTGTCCCTTTCCACGGATTAGAGCCTGGTGCACTGTCGGGGCGGCAACGTAGGCAAGGCCTCAGCCCCGCCTGTGCGGCTTTAATGGCCGAGTCGAAATAACGTACGTTTTCTTCTTTAGGTGCAACGGCAGGGCACACCGTTCGGCAGTAAATGCCCGTACTTAACACGCCCACAAAGAACTTACCGTCAAAACGTGGATCACGGCTGATGCGAGCCTCGCGGCAAATCGTCGCGGATAAGTAGCACTCTTGCAAATCGTTTACTACCGGCACGACTAGTGGTTTAGTGGTTGGTTTTGGACTCACTGCTATCAGCTTCATTTGGCTATCCGACAATCTTATTCACAATTTTGTACTTGTCGGTTACTGTACGTCACCCTATGCTAGCACACTCGCGGAAAACGGAACTGGATCATCGCGTGCTTTTAAAGTGCAAGATCCTATATGCTAGACACCTCGACGTTTTCCCCCATTCACTTTTCTCAATAAAATAGAGTCAATTCATGTTTAAACGATTTGAATCTTGGGTTGAAGCCCTGCCCGATGGCGAACCAACCAAGCCTCCCACGGGGGTGTATGCGTTCTGCCGGCATTACACTAAGGGCTATGAATTACCGCTTATCTTAATGTCGGTGCTGACGGCATTAATCGCCATGCTCGAAGTCTCGCTATTTGGCTTTATGGGACAATTAGTCGATTGGTTAGTGAAAAAAAGCCCTGAGACACTCTTTCAAGATGAAGGCTCAACGCTGATATTAATGGGTGTAATGGTCTTAGTGGTGATGCCACTATTAGTGCTATTCCATGCGCTGATCATGCATCAAACCTTGCTGGGTAATTATCCCATGTCGATTCGTTGGCTTGCGCATCGCTATCTGCTCAAGCAAAGCGTGTCCTTCTATCAAAATGATTTTGCCGGCCGCATTGCCACTAAAGTGATGCAAACTTCCCTTGCGGTCCGTGAGACCGTGATGAAGCTCCTCGATGTGCTGGTGTACATTTTAGTGTATTTCACTTCCATGCTGGTGATGGTGGCCAGTGCCGATGTGCGTCTGGTGATCCCCATGCTGATCTGGCTGGCGCTCTATATCGGTTTACAGTGGTATTTTGTGCCTAGGCTGAAAACAGTCTCAACCGAACAGGCCGATGCACGCTCGACAATGACAGGACGTATTGTCGACAGTTACACCAATATCACCACGGTGAAACTCTTCGCCCATACGGATAAAGAGGCCG
Organism: Shewanella sp. Sh95; assembly: GCF_001308045.1. Taxonomy (NCBI): domain Bacteria; kingdom Pseudomonadati; phylum Pseudomonadota; class Gammaproteobacteria; order Alteromonadales; family Shewanellaceae; genus Shewanella; species Shewanella sp. Sh95. The sequence goes on along the minus strand of NZ_LGYY01000276.1, from coordinate 1,348 downwards.
AGTATGCCAAGGCGAGTATGCGCAGTTTCCTCGACACAGTGTACCGCCAGATGCGCCTCGTCACGGGGATCAGTGTCAGTGTGCAAGTGATTAACTATATGCTCGCCTTCAGCATTGCCGCTGTGTCTATCCTACTCTGGAGTGACAATGCCATCTCCGTTGGAGCGATTGCAATTGCCGTAAGTTTAGCGCTGCGTCTCAATGGCATGTCGCAATGGATCATGTGGGAAATCAGCTCGTTATTTGAAAATATCGGCACAGTGACCGATGGGATGAATACCCTTTCCAAGACGACACTGATCCAAGACTCACCCAATGCCAACACCTTAGTGGTTGAGCAAGGACGTATCGATTTTAATCAGGTGAGCTTCCATTATGGTGAAAATACTGGCGTAATCGACGAACTCAACCTCACGATCAAAGCGGGCGAAAAAGTCGGTCTAGTTGGCCGCTCGGGCGCGGGTAAGTCTACCTTAGTCAATCTGTTAATGCGCTTTTACGATGTTGAGAAAGGCCAAATTTGTATCGATGGACAAGACATTAAGTCCGTCAAACAGGATTCGCTACGTTCACAGATTGGTATGGTCACCCAAGACACTTCCCTACTGCACCGCACGATTCGTGAAAATATTCTGTACGGCAATCCAGGGGCGAGCGAAATCCAACTCGAACATGCGATTAAACAAGCTCAGGCCCATGATTTTATTAATGAACTAACCGACCCTAATGGCAATCATGGTTTAGATGCACAAGTCGGTGAACGCGGCGTGAAACTCTCTGGCGGACAAAGACAACGTATCGCGATTGCTAGGGTGCTATTAAAAAATGCCCCTATTTTACTGCTCGATGAGGCCACTTCTGCCTTGGACTCTGAAGTTGAAGCTGCGATTCAAGAAAGCTTGTACGAATTGATGCAGGGCAAAACCGTAATTGCAATCGCCCATCGATTATCGACTATTGCCGCAATGGATAGATTAATCGTGCTCGATCAAGGTCGGATTGTTGAACAAGGAACCCATCAAGAGCTGATTGCTGCTGGCGGTATCTATGCCCAGTTATGGGCTCACCAAACTGGCGGATTTTTAGGGGTTGAATAGTGTCGAGTTGTAACTTAATGAACTGATTTTAAAGGCGACATTAAGTCGCCTTTTTATTTTGTTCTGCCCCGTCCTAAATAGCGTTGTTGCATACTAACAGCGAGACATCGTTCCAAGACTTTATCCGTCATTCCGCACCTAATTTTCGATTTAAAAAACTTGACGGCGATCGGTCATTCTGATCTATTACTCTCTTTTGCAGGTAATTCATCATGGCCGCTCCCGCTATCTCTATCCGTAACCTCGACCAC
>NZ_LGYY01000028.1:0-49373 GCF_001308045.1 Shewanella sp. Sh95 | reverse complement strand
TGCCTGCTTTATCGACGCCAACAGCATGAAAAACAGACTTTGCGATATCTAAACCGATTGTAGTAATCTTCATAGGTGGACCCGTCCTCTTTCTGATGAGTTTTAGCGACTACATCGTGGCCCATTGCGAGGCCGATTTAAAGTGGATGGGTCCATTCCATTATCCATGACCAACAAAACCAAAGGTATTGCTTAGAAATTAAGCTTACCTAGGATATCTTGAACCTTGGCTGAACCATAACCTTACTGCTCGTTACGCATCTCTTGGCATTGAAATCCCTGTTTACGGGAGTCAAAACCACATTTTAGACCGCATTCCCAAGGCACGTTATCGTAAAAAGATGATTGCTCTTTGGCAAAGTCTCGACAGGCCTCATAGCTGTTGAAATTATCAGTTTTTTTATACTTACCAGAATCATAACCATGGGTATAAATAAAAGATGACCAAGTTTCTGGGCGCGTGTCTTTCTCCCCTGAGGAGATAAACCAAATCGCGCTGGCAAAACAGGAAAGTAGGATCAATACAAATACAGGTACAACGGGGAATTTCATTTTTAATTAGAGGTCATAAAACAGTGTGCGAAGGATAATACTTTTTTAGGTAATATGCGCGTTAAAAAGTCACAAATTAATAACTTTATCCCTTATTGGGTATTGGATACAAAAAGATACGATATCATCTGAAATTTTCTATCATATTTACTAATTTATACAAAAGCTTACTGATTATGTGCTGTTAAGGGGAGCGTTTTGCATTAAGCTCGAGTTCAGGTTAGATTTTGTACGGTATAACGCAGAAACTATTAGGCCTAGGAGGCAAATATGAAAGTCCAGTTCCTATTACTCGCCGGTGTGTTGAGTTGCAGTAGTGTGTGGGCCGCCGATGAGGCGAAAACTGACCCTGTGACTGAAGACGGAGTGGTGAAGATTGTTTGGCAAAATCCAAAAGATTTTCGTGATATTAAATCTTCGGGCGAAATTCAGTCCCGTTATGAAAAGCGTTTATTCGATACCTTAACCACAAATATCAATAAAGAAGCCATAAAAGTCTTAAAACCGAACCAAAAGTTGGAGATGACAGTTACTGATGTCGACTTAGCGGGCGATATGCGTCCAACCTTTGGGGCGACAGCTGATGATTTACGGGTGATAAAAGATCTTTACCCACCCCGTATAACCTTTAGTTATCAAGTGCTTGAAAATGACAAAGTGATCATCGCGGGGGATGAAAAACTCTCCGACATGGGCTTTATGTCCGGCATTCAGTCAGTGAATGACAAGCCATTTATGTATGAAACAAAAATGCTCAGCGATTGGTTGAAAAAAACCGTTGCGCCTAAGTTGTAGGCATTAGTCCCATCTAAGCACTCAAGGCTTGAAGAGTCTCTTCTCGTTCTTCTAACAGGCAAAATCCGTTATTTGCCGATTTTGCCTGTTTTTTTGCCTTGGCACTTAAGGTCGATAGGCTGTGTTCATTGCAGTTAAAGGTATGGGCTGGTGTGAGTACGCCAACGCATAGGCTGATCAACTTGTGATAACAAGCTTGTCCTTGCCTGTCATCTGCCAGCATTTCTTGGGCTTGCCAATGTTCGGCACTATAGAAGAGAGGTTTATTGGTTTCAAAATCCGTCAATATCCGTTGGCAACGATCGATAAGTTGATTGCAGGTACTGATCACCACAAAGTCATCGCCGCCCACATGGCCAATAAAGCAGTTGTCCGTCTTGTATTTCACTAATAGGTTGGCGACCTCGCAGATCACCTCATCGCCGCGGCAAAAGCCGTAAATATCGTTATAAGGCTTGAACTGACAGAGATCAAAATAGGCCAAGTAGAAAGGCTTTTGTTGAGTTCTGAGACGTTTTAGTTCTTCTTGGATCGGCACATTACCGGGTAAATCCGTTAAGGGATTTGCATGCCTTGCCATTTTGATCCTGTGCTCTGTGATCCGCTGGAGCAAATCTTTGGTGTGGCCAATGCCGAGCAACTTGCCACGGCGCAGAATAATAAATTGCTGGGCGACGGTATTGGCGCTCTCTGAGGTCAATAACTGACTCACAATGGAGAGCGGTTCGTTAGCTTCAATTTGTAGCACTTGGTGATCCATCACCTCGCTAACCGCATGATTTTCATGAAGCGCCCGACCATAGGGGGTACTGAAAAGTTCGAGCAGAGTGGCTCGGATAATAATCCCCAGCGGCAGTTGATCTTGCGCCACAACGACAGCTTGTAAGGTGGGTTGGGCGCTAAAGGTGTCGCTTAGGTGCTTCAGCTTGAGTGTCGGCACCACTGTTATTGCACTGGTACAGAGGCTTTCAGCGGATTCGCTATATCTTGGCTGAATTTGGGTGTTGTTAGGGACTAAGGTCGCTTTCATTGCGCGACTTGGTTGTGCCTCTGGACGTCCAAGCAAATAACCTTGGCAATAAACAATTCCTAGCTGTTTAAGTACGGCTAGTTCTTCTTGGGTTTCAATTCCTTCGGCAATCACTTTACAAGTAAGGCTTTGACAGAGTTCGACAATCGAGCGCACAAACTCTTGTTTAACTGGGGTCGAATCAATTTGGTGGATAAAGTGCCGATCGATTTTTACATAGTCGGGGGATAACTCTGACCATAGCCGTAAACCCGAATAGCCTGCACCTAAATCATCAATAGCCGTCATAAATCCTTGGCTACGATAGTGATTCAGGCAAGATTTGAGTAAATCAATGTCATCGGCGGGATATTGCTCCGACAGCTCAATTACCACTTGTGAGGGTGAAATCCCGAGTTGTTGCAACAGTTGCAGCGTCATACCTTTAGGGTGAGCCGGATCGAGCAGGGCTTTTGGGGAAATATTGATAAACAAACGCCCTTGAAACTGACGTAGCTTAAATTGCTCCAGCGCAATACGGCGGCATAAGGTTTCTAACTCACTCAACTTGCCTTGATGCTCGGCGGTTTTAAAGAGGGGAACGGGTGAATATAGTGGGCTGTGTTCTGGCCCACGACTGAGCGCCTCAAAGCCGTGGATCTTATGTTCCAATATATTGAAAATGGGCTGAAATAGGGGGCTGATTGCCCCCTTCGCAATTATCTTATCAAGCTCTTGTGCTAGATCTAAACTCGTCATTACTTCTGCCCCCGCAACAATGTTTGCGGAGTCTATGACTTAGAAATGACAAAATGATGACAATTTGTGCGGCTGAAAATCCACTCGTGGAAATGGAATTAACTTTGCTTTTTAAAGGCGTGCAGCGTTTGCAGCAGCGCGGCCAGTTGACGCACTAAGGTTTCGAGTGCGACGGGGTCAAGGCTACTGTGTTGCTGCAATTTAGTTAAGTCATCGACCAGTTCTTGCACGTATGGCAAAAAGCGATTGCTTGAAACCATAAACCCTTGTTCGGCTGTAAAGATACTCGTGAATTTTCCATGGCCAGCTTTTTTCAATTCATCTAACTTAGCGTCGGCATCGATGGCTTGGCGATAGGCGATTTGAAGATTTTCTTTCAGTTGCTCTATAACCTTAGTGTGTGGCATAACAGCGTCTCATTGCAAAATTTGCAGGAATTATAAGGGGCAAAGGATATGGCAACAAGTCGGTGGCGACTATTACTCGTACTCTTAAGTGTTACGCTGTTTGCAAGTGGGATAACTTGGGCTGCGCCTTCGGATAAGCCGCCATTTTATCGTGTGCAATGGCAGGGGAAATCTGCTTATCTGCTGGGCTCTATTCATATTGGTCGTGCTGATTTTTATCCTATGCCTGCACAAGTTGAGGCGGCGTTCGCCAAATCCAAAGGACTTGTTGTCGAAATCGATATGAATAAGGTTGATAGCCGCGCCTTATTGCAAAAATACGGTATGGCAAATTCAGCGCAAGGGCTTGATTGGCAAAGTAGAGATAAACAAACAGTCACTACAATGAACCAATATTGTGGGGATAAAGCGAGTTTATGTCAGTCAATTCAAGCTTTCGCGCCTTGGCTACAGGCATCTCAACTTAATCTATTACGCTACAATGGCTTAGGTTTTAGCACCGATTATGGTGTCGACATGCAGTTGCTTGGGCGCGGGGATAAGCCCGTTTATGAGTTAGAGACGGCTGAGTCACAGTTTCAATTACTTGCTTCCTTTGATAGTCAAATCCAGTGGGCAATGGTACGTGAAGCTATTGATGCGCCGGATGCTGAGCTGCTCTCACTGGTTGATGCATGGCGCAGTGGTGATGAAGCCGCGCTGGATACGCTAATGCAGGAGCAACTGGGTGGCGAGGGTGATACACAGATGCTGGATAAAATTCTCTGGCAGCGTAATAAAGTCATGGCTGATGGGATAATAAGATTAATGGGTTCAGTAACTGCTAGCGAGCCTTTATTTGTGGTGGTGGGAGCGGGCCATGTGGTTGGCGATAAGAGTGTGGTGCAACTCCTTAAGCAGAAGGGCGCGACAGTAACCGCCTGTTGGCGTGAGCAATGTGACTTATCATACTGATATTTAGTGATTTGACTGGGATTGTGCTTGTGACTCTGAATTTTAACGCACTTGGTGCACTGAGTTAGGAGCAAATCATCGGGTGATTTAATAATATAGGACGCCATGGCGTCCTGTATTATTTCGCGATATTACTCAGATGCTTGGGATGTTACGGCGCTTTGCCCTAAAAAATGCACATAACGACCGAGCGAAATATAGGGCTCGCGTTGCGAATATTCGAGCTCCATCGCCAGCAGTTTTTGATAGTCAAAATCCGCAGCTTGCTGTTTTTTCAAATAATCGTGAATGACTCGCACGCCCGACTCGCGCTGCAGGGTCATGTGCCATTCGGCAAACCATTGTTTAACATCATGGATATAAAGCGGGTGCGTTGGCGTGAGGCGTACCTTCTTCTTCACTTTTAGATCGGCGGCCACATAGTCGAAATTACCCGACACGAGCGCATGGAATCGCATCGCTTCTTTATTATAAAACATCAGCGAAAACAGCCCATTGGGCTTAAGCATGGTCAATAAGCCTTCCATGGTGGTCTTGGCATCGACTAGCCATTCAACCACGGCATGACAAAGGATAAGATCGAACATGCCATGTTCAGCAATCGATAAGGCTTGAATGGGCGAATGTACTAAGCTGATGGCCAATGGCGTGTCGCTGGCATTGATTTGCTCTTTCGCTTGGGCGAGCATTTCGGCGGAAATATCGCACAGTACGACTTCATGTCCGAGGCGTGCTAGCTTTTGGCTGAAGTAACCAAAACCGCCGCCGGCATCTAAAATTCGTAATTTTTTATTGCCAAATTGCGCTAATGCAGGAGCAAGATCGCGCCATAGCACGGCAGCACGGATTTCACCTTTAGGCGTGCCATAAATATTCTTCGCGAATTTTTGCGCGAGTTTATCGAAATTCTTATCTTGCACGGGTTAACTAAGTTAAAGACTGGGGGTGATAGTGTCGCACAGGCGGCATATTTTCGCACTTTTCCTGTAGCTGCGATGATTGTTGCTTTAGGGGTTGAGTGTAACTTTTTGATTTTAAAGGTAGTAAAAAATCCTACTTTACTTAGGGATACCCAGAACTCGATCCTCTAGGGTATAATCATGCCGTTTTCGATAAACCTGACTCTAATATACCCAAGCGACCTGAAGATATGAGTTTCAGAGCGTCTAGGGGGCTTCAATTCAAGGCGCATCAATGAAGGAATGTGAACACCTTGTGAATTGATGCAACACCGAAGTGGAGTACCCTAGGCGCTCCGTCTCGGCGGGTTTTAACGCTCTTTATGCTGTGTTGGTTATTTTTAACTTAGTCCACTAGGTCCGCAAATAACCGCCTTGCCTAAAGAGCGTTACATTCCCGCTGAATCCTCATCTTCAGGTTGTTTGGGTATAATTGTCCATTCGGAGAGTCAGCATCAGCCCTTTTAAGACACTGTGTTGCCTGTTTTACACTCGTGATTTTTTGATTTTCCAGATGTTATGCATCTGTCCGGGGGTATTGCTGGCTATCCGTGCATAGGGATAGTTAATTAAAAGGTACTCAGACTTGAATAATGCATATTGTGTTGAATTGAACGCGATGCCGTCGCTGTTTTCTCTTTATCGCAAGATTTTCTTTGGCCGTAAACCCGGTTGGGATCAACAGCCGCTGCCTTATATCAAGGTGAGCGCGCCCAATGTGAAGGTGTCCGAGGCAAAAGTCAGCCAATATGCGCAAGTGTGTGGTTTTGATTTCGACGGTAAAATATTACCTCCCACCTACCTTTATGTGATGGCATTTCGCCTGCACGCGGTGATTTTTACCCATGATGGCATTACCTTCCCGTTACTTGGGATGATCCATTTAAAGAACCGTATTCAAGTCTATCGCCCGACAATGGTCGATGACGTGTTTTCCCTGGAATGCGCGCTAACAACCAGCCGTGAAACTGATTCGGGCTTAGAGTTTGAGTTTGTTTCTAAGGCCTTTGTGGGCGAAGAATTGGTGTGGGAATCGCTGTCGACTTATCTCTATCGCATAGAGACTGCCGGTCGTCGCGTCCGTCCACCAAAGGCACTTGAAATGGCCTGGGACTCGCCTCAATCTTGGGAGTTGAGTGAAGATTTAGGTCGTCGTTATGCCAAAGCGTCGGGTGACTATAACCTGATCCACTTGCATCCCGTGTTGTCGAAACGTTTTGGTTTTGACCGAGTGCTAGCCCATGGTATGTGGTCTAAGGCGCGCTGCTTAGCGGAATTGATGCCTGAGATTGGTGAGCGCCCCTTTGTGGTCGATGTTGCCTTTAAGCTGCCGTTACTGATGCCCGCCGAAGTGGGATTTGGTTACGAAAAGTCGCCAGACAAGTGGGTGTTTGAGCTGCGAGACAGTAAAGGTCGCAGACCACACCTCAGTGGTGAAGTACAGCTTTAAGCATGATCAAGATAACGGCGCCAAGTGCGCCGTTATTGTTGGTGTTGTTTGAGGGGGATTTGCGGGGGTTAAGGCACGCTGTGTCCGGTTGATGCTTGCCAGATACTAAACCATTGCTGCCGGTCTAATGTGAGCGTCCGTGCGGCCACCGCGGTTTTTATCCTCGCGATATTACCACTGCCAATAATCGGTACGGGTCGACTCGGTAACATCCGCACCCAAGCATAAATCACTTGGCTGATATCTTGGGCGCCAATCTCATCGGCGATGACTGCTAAGGTTTGTTGCAAGCGAATGGCCTGTGGATGGCTATTGTCAAAGATTTTTCCGCCGCCTAAACAGGACCAAGCCATCGGCCGAATGCGCCGCTCCTGACATAAATCGAGACTGCCATCGTGTAAACTCGCCATCATTAGCGGAGAGATCTCCAGCTGATTAGTGACTAAGGGTTCAGTTAATCTCGACTGCAATAATGACAACTGCGCATTGGTGAAGTTAGATACCCCAAAATGTTGCACTTTCCCAGCTTGTTTTAAGTCAGCAAAGGCATCGGCCACTTGATCGGCGTCCATTAAAGGATCGGGTCTGTGGATCAGCAGCAGATCTAAATAATCGGTTTTAAGCGACTTTAGTGACTGCTCCACGCTGGCAATAATATGCGCTTTGGAGGTGTCGTAATGGTTCACGTAGCGCTCGGGACGGCAATTGAAGGCGGGTTTTATGCCGCATTTGCTCACTAATTGCATCTGCTGTCTTAATGCTGGTTTTAGCGCTAATGCTTCGCCGAACAGGGTTTCGCACTGGTATTGGCCGTAAATATCGGCGTGGTCCATAGTGGTCACACCTAGGTCTAAATATTGTTCTATCAGGTTAAGTCGCTCGGCGGGTGACATTTGCCAACTGTGCATTCGCCAAAAGCCGGCAACAAACTCTGAAAAAGTAAAAGGGGATCCGTTCATGTTGTTTCTCTTTTGGGAATCTGAATTTTGTAGGGTGAAGGGCCTTGGTCGATTTATTTGATGCAGATTAAGGAATCGCTCATTAACCTTTTCGATGGCTATATATCTTAAAGCTAATCACCTACTATCCGCCATATTCAATCAGCGGTGGCTGATACAAACTGTTTGCACGCTTTTGTTCCGTATACTCATTTCCTATAAAAGTTTGTATACCAAAGTTCCAGAGGAAAATATTACCCATGCTAACCGATATGGAGATTTCGCGCCGCGCGCATCTAAAAGATATCGCACAACTTGGTGCAGAGTTTGGGTTGTTGCCCGAAGAGATGCAGCTATTTGGTCATACCAAAGCTAAGGTGGAGCCACAAGTACAGCAGCGTTTAGCCGGGCAACCAAAGGGGAAGCTGATTATTGTGACCGCAGTGACGCCAACGCCCCATGGTGAAGGCAAAACCGTGACGACTATTGGTTTAACGCAATCGCTCAAGGCGCTCGGCAACAAAGTCTGTGCCTGTATTCGCCAGCCCAGTATGGGGCCTGTATTTGGAGTGAAAGGTGGCGCCGCAGGCGGTGGTTACGCCCAAGTGGTGCCCATGCAGGAGCTGAATTTGCACCTAACAGGCGACATTCATGCTGTGAGTAGCGCACATAATCTTGGTGCGGCGGCGATTGCTTCTCGGCTTTACCATGAGATGCGTTTGGGGCGGGCGGAATATGAGCGTCAATCGGGATTAAGGTATTTAGATATTGATCCTAAGGGTATTCGTTGGCACAGAGTGGTTGATCATAACGACCGTTGCTTGCGGGAAATTGAGGTGGGATTGGGTGAAAACAACGGTCCCGCTTATCATTCAAGATTTGATATTACTGCCGCTTCTGAGTTAATGGCGATTTTAGCGCTGAGCGGCAATCTGGCGGATATGCGCGCACGTATAGGTAAGTTAGTGCTAGCCCTTAATCGCCAAGGAGAGGTCATTAGCGCGCAAGAGCTTGGCGTTGCAGGCGCAATGACGGCGATTATGGCGGAGGCGGTAAAACCCACTTTAATGCAGACCTTAAACGGCGCGCCTTGTCTTATCCATGCGGGACCCTTTGCGAATATCGCCCATGGTAACTCGTCAGTCATTGCCGATGATATCGCCTTAAAACTGGCCGATTTTGTGGTGACCGAAGGTGGGTTCGGCTCCGATATGGGTTTTGAAAAGTTCTGTAATATCAAGGCGCGTCAGTCGGGATTAACCCCGAGCGCCGCGGTATTAGTGACTACTTTGAAAGCACTAAAGGCCAATAGTGGCCTATCGTCCGATGCAGATATTAATGCACCAGACCAAGTCCGTCTCGAGGCGGGTTTTGCCAACTTAAACTGGCATATCAACAATGTAGCGCGTTACGGTATTCCCGTTGTGGTGGCGATTAATCGCTTTGCCACCGATACGGACGCCGAGCTTAACTGGTTAATTGAGGCTGTAAGTGCTACCGCGGCATTTGGTTGCGAACTTAGCGAGGCTTTTAGCCAAGGTGAAATAGGCGCCATTAGCCTCGCACAAACCGTAATCCGTGCCTGTGAGCAGCCAAGCGAGTTTCGGTTGTTATATCCTGATGATATGGACTTAGAAGCTAAATTATCGACCTTAGCTGAAGTGGGTTATGGCGCCGCAGGGGTGAGCTTATCCGATGCGGCTAAGCTGCAATTACAGGAGCTCAACTCGCTTGGTTATGGGCATTTACCTGTTTGCATGGCGAAAACACCCTTATCCATTAGCCACGATCCTCAGCTTAAAGGTGTCCCTCAAGGCTTTATGGTACCCGTGCGTGAATTGGTACTGCATGCGGGGGCTGGGTTTATCACGGCATTGGTAGGTAATGTGATGACTATGCCAGGGCTTGGGTTAACCCCTGGTTATTTAAAGATAGATATCACCGCTGATGGTGAGATTACTGGATTAGGTTAGTTTGTTAGCCATTTGAATGTAAAGATGAAAAGGCGCAATCAAAGATTGCGCCTTTTGTTAAGAATTCGCTTTGACGAAAGACTATTTACTGGTTTGGTAAATATGCACATCGCGCTGTGGGAAAGGAATGCTGATACCCTCAGCATCAAAGCGCATTTTCACTTCACGGGTGATATCCCAATATACATCCCAATAGTCTTCTGGTTTTGCCCAAGGGCGGACGATAAAGTCGACCGAGGATTCTCCTAATACGTGCAACTTAATCAGTGGTGCAGGTACTTTTTGCACTTTCGGATGCGCCTCAACAATCGATTTTAGTACCGCTTCGGCCTGCTCAATACTATCGCCATAGCCGATGCCAAATGTCATATCGACTCGGCGCTGGTGCTCGGCGGTAATATTGTTGATGGTATCCCCCCAAATCTTATTGTTGGGAATGATAAGTCTCTGGTTATCTAATGTTTTAATGGTGGTAGAGACTAGGCTCATATGGCTAACGCGCCCCGATACGCCAGCCGCATTAATCAAATCGCCGACATCATACGGACGATAGATCAAAATCATCATGCCTGAAGCAAAGTTGGAAAGGGTGTCTTGCAGGGCAAAACCGATGATCACACCGGCAATACCAAAACCTGCCAGCAGGGGGCCTAGTTCGATACCAAGCTGGGATAAAGCAATCAGCAAACCGATAGTAAATACAGCCTTGCCCGAGAGTGAGGTAAAAAAGTCTTGCAGTAACTTACTGAAATTTAACTTAGAATTGCTAACTGTATTACTCACTATCTTTTTCACCAGTTTGCCCACAAGGTTAGCGACAAATAGGAGCAGACAGAAGATAAATAACTTAAAGACCAATGTTGGTCCGTGGTTAATAGCTTGATCTTTAGCGGTATTTAGCCATTGCTCGATTAAGCTCGATGCCACATCAATGCTTAACACATCCTGCGTAATATCACCGGAGATGCTAAACAAGGTCTTTTTCAGCAGGGCGGTGTTTTGCCCTAGTGCATCAAGTAGTTCGATATCTATGCTGAGGCTAAGGCTGTTTTGCGCTAAACGGTCTTTTAGTTGTAGCACACGACTGGTTTGCGCTGAGGTAACATTTTTCCCCGCATTGGTGGCGTCATTCACCGCATTTTGTAATTGTTGCTGGGTATAAGTGACAAAGCTGTCGAAGTTATCGGCGCGGTTAAGCAGGAGTTGGGTGAGCTGTGTTTTTTCAGCTGTTACATCTTGGCCAATTTGGGTTAGCCAGTTTAAGGTCTCAAGCCGTTGCTTGTAGTTATTGTCTTTGTCGAGTTCACGTTTTGAGATCTCGAGTAAGGTGGCTTCATCATCCGCCGTGCCAAGTTTTTGAGCCAACTTGGTGATGAGATCATTAAAGTAGTCGTTAATTTTCAGATTAAACTGCAATTGCTCTTGGATTAGAGCCAGCATAAAAGTTTTATCGTAAGTATTATCATCCAAGAGTGCTTTAATCTTATTGCGTAACTGTAAGGTCTTATTTTGAATGCGATATTCAACAATGGTGCGTAATTCACCTTGGTATTGAGCTAAGCGCGCAATGTCCTCTTTAATGGCGGTCTGAAGTGTGGTTAATTCAATTTGGGTTTCGTTTGATGCCGAAGCGGTTGGGCTGGTCGTAATAGGGTCTGGATCTGCAGCGAATACCTTGGCACTCATCAGTAGTGGAAAGCTTAGGGCAAGTATCAATATTAGCGAGCGGCGCATAGACGTTATCTTCGACAAAAAGAGGTAGGTATATGATAGGTGTCGAGCTAAACCCTGTAAAATATCAACAGCATAATAGACTAACAATGTTTAAAATTTGTGCGCCAGTTTACAGCTTTAGGCCATAGAATGAAGCTCTGAAACTACGACGCTAATTAGTTCGACTGAATGGGATAAGGATCTGATAAACTTAGCGCCCCATAGTTAGGAATGTACTTTACATGCTGTGCTCCCATTGTCATCAGTCGATTAAAATTGCCCAAATTACCCAGCAGCGCGGAAAGGGCTTTCACGCCCAAGTCCAATGTCCCCATTGTTCAGCGTGGCTTGGTCATAGTCCTAAATTATTGAAGTTAAAATTGTTTGGTTTTTATGCGAGTGCCCTGACGGGCTTATACAGTTACTTCGATGCCTCGACGCGGCATTTTTTGATCCCTGTGATGATCTTCTGTGTGATGTTGCTGCTGGTGAGCCATTTTATGGATCAACTGCAAACGATTGAGGCACCAGAGAAGGAAGACGATAGCGATCAACGGCAAAAGTATCGCTAGAGATGGGATGACACTGGTTTAACCCTGTCGAGCCGTTTAGGGGCCTACCACTGAGGCTCGACATTGTTTTACAGGGTGAACCTGTTATTGAATAACCTGTTCTTGACTCTCTAATGAGTGTTCTACGTAATAAATCCCGCCCAAAATGACTGCGCCGAAAATCACTATCCCTAAGATTAATCCTAAGTTTTCACGAAAGAATGCTAGCATTTTGGTTGCCTTTTGCTGGGTTGAATAGAATTAAATATTTAGCCTGTATAACACTGGGCACATAATAGATTCACTGACTTAAGCTAATCTTAAATAACTCTTTTTGCCAATAATGTGCTCTTTTTAAGGCGCCATCAGTTGCAATGGTAAATATCTTGTAACGCATTGCTTGACCATTACCTTATTGCAACTTACTAGCGGCCTGACTTAAACTTGTGCCACTTTTTACTATGGGGACGACTGAGTGAGACTAGATAGTCACTTAAGACGCACAATTTCGATATGGCTTGCCGCCGTATTGATACTGCTGTCTTTTGTTGCCTCAGCCCATAGTGTGACTCACCTTGATGATGGGGCGAAGACGCACTGTACGCTCTGCTTCCATCAACATCAGCTAAATAAAATTCTGTTCACAGCTCCGCAGACGTTAAATTTAGCGATACAGCGATTTGATGTTTGTGAGTTTGTCTTACCCGTTACCTTCTTCAAACACGTCAGTGTTTACCTAAGCCGTGCGCCGCCTGTTCTCCATTAAATCAACTTTAATATTTTAACTTATTGTATTTCTTGATGACTTAACTTAGTCATCGAGTGCTAGTTGTATTTTGGAGATATCATGACTGTTTTTAACAACCGAATTTCTTTGGTGGCCTTGGCGTGCGCATTTGCTTCGCCGACGTTATTTGCCGCTGACTCAAGTTTAACCAATCCAGCGATCAGTGCGGTGCTGAATGGCTATTATCAAACGGCTGAACGCCCATTGGCAGAAACCGCCGAAGGATTTGGTTTAGGTGAAACTGAGTTGGCGATGAGTGCCAATATTGACGACATGTTCTACGGCAAAGTGACCGCCGTCGTTGAGATGCATGATGGTGAAACCGAGCTTAATCTTGAAGAAGCCTTTATCCAAACCATGGCAATGCCTGCGGGTTTTTCCATCCGTGGCGGACGTTTCCTGTCGGATATCGGTTATCTAAATAACCAGCATTTACATACCGATTCATTCACCGACCGCCCGATTGCTTACCGTGCATTTTTCGGCGGCCACTACTTCGATGATGGCGTGCGCTTAAACTTTGTTGCTCCAACTGATCTGTATTGGACCATTGGCGCTGAAGCGTTCAAGGGCGACAGCATGCGCGCCGCCGATGAACATGGCGAACGTGAGTTTAAAAATGTCGGTGTGTACACCTTATATTCAAAAATCGGTGGCGATATAGGGGATAACAGTTCATGGCAGGCGGGATTGAGTTACTTACGTAACGAAAACGGTCAAGTCACAGCCCATGAAGAAGGCGATGAGCACGAAGACGAAACTGCCGAGGAAGGTCATGACCACAGCCATGCGGCATCTTACACTGGTAAAAACACCTATGGTGCTGATTTTGTGTATAAATGGGCACCAAATGGTAACTATAAATACCAAAACCTGACGTTAAGCGGTGAGTATTACCGCGTGACTGACTTTGTGCCTACTGATCTTCATCCCGAAGATGCACCGAGCAAGGACTATCATCAAGGTTGGTATCTGAGCAGTGTGTATCAGTTCACGCCTAGCTGGTCTGCGGGTGTGCGTTACGGCGAGGTGGATACCCAAGAGCTCCATGGCGAGCATTTTCATGGACAGAAGTTAAAGGAATCTGAGGTGAGTCTAGCGTGGCATTCGAGCCATTTCTCGACAGTACGTTTCCAGTACACCAATCAGAAGGGAACTAACTTCGATGGAATCGAAGACGACAATGTTTTCACTATTCAATACATTATGTCTCTGGGGGCTCACGGTGCGCATCAATTCTAATGTTGTTAAAGCGGCCGCAGCGGCCCTGTCTTTCGCTTGTTCAGGCTTTGCCCACGCAGAGCTGAATGTGTTTGCCTGTGAACCCGAATATGCCGCATTGGCAAAAGAGTTGGCTCCAAACGCCAGCATTTATTCGGCAACCACGGCCTTACAGGATCCGCATCAAGTGCAGGCGCGTCCGAGTTTGATTGCGAAAATGCGCCAAGCGGATCTGGTAGTCTGTGCAGGTGCCGATTTAGAAGTCGGTTGGCTGCCAATGCTGCAAATGAAGTCAGCTAACGCTAAGGTTCGCTCTACCGATCAAGGGCTATTTTTCGCCGCCGATCAAATCGATACCTTAGATAAGTTAGCGAGTGTGGATCGCAGCATGGGCGACGTGCATGCTCAGGGAAATCCGCATATCCACTTCGATCCGCATCGTTTGCTTAGCGTCGCGAATGCGCTCAGCGCTAAGATGAGCCAACTTGATCCGAGTGAAGCGGCTAATTATCAAAAGGCCTTAGCGGACTTTAGCACTCGTTGGCAGGCGGCGATCCCTCGTTGGGAAGAGCAAGCCAAAGCGTTAAAGGGTAAAAAGGTCATCGCCTATCACACTAGTTTTAGATATCTGTTCAACTGGTTGGGGATTGAACAAGCCGCTGATCTTGAGCCTAAACCCGGTCTAGCGCCGACCAGTGGCCATTTAGCAAGCCTGCTCAGCCGTGCCGAGCAGGGTGATATTCTTGCGGTGGTTGTGGCGTCCTATCAGGACGAACGTGGTGCTAAGTGGTTGGGTGAAAAAGCGAATCTTCCAGTACTGATGTTACCTATGTCTGTAGGTGGAAATGATAGCAGCCAAGATCTCTTTAGCCTCTACGACAGCGCGATTTCCCTCTTAAACGGGGTGAAATAAGCCTATGTTGGATCTGGAACTGATGTCGATCCTGCTGCCAGCGCTGGCAGCGGGGATCTTAGTGCTCTCAACGCACATTGTACTTGGTAAACAAGTGCTTAAGCGTGGGATTATCTTTATTGATTTAGCCATTGCGCAAGTCGCCGCGTTGGGAGCAATTGTCGCCCACATGGACCACAGGTTAGAAGACATGCCATTTTCTAATGTGTGGATGCCGGCCTTGTTCGCCCTTGCGGGGGCGGGATTTATCGCTTGGTTATCTAAGCGAATGGCGGGTGAGTTAGAAGCCATGATCGGTTGTTTTTATGTGCTATCGGCCGTGGCTGCTATGCTATTGCTGGCGAACGATCCCCATGGTGCAGAGCTGCTAAAACAATTGATGTCGGGCCAGATCCTTTGGGTGAGTTGGTCGCAATTAGTGTTACCGACAGTGGTTTATGCTGGGGTGTTGGCGTTGATTTTTTGGCGGCCACAAATATTAAATGGTGCCGGATTCTATCTCCTGTTTGCCCTAGTTATTACGTTGTCGGTTGAGCTGGTGGGCGTCTATTTAGTATTTAGTACCTTGATTTTACCTGCACTTGCTCTGAATAAATACCAAGGTAAAAACGGCTTGTTTTACGCCTATCTGGTCGGCCTTATGGGTTACTTACTTGGTCTGGTATTATCGGCAACCATGGATTTACCGAGTGGGGCGGCGATAGTCGCAACCTTGGCAGTCAGTGCACTGGTATTTCGTGTAGGCTTAAGCAAAATGGCTACAGTGAGTCAGATCTAACGCTAGGTTTTATGCTGAGTGTTAGGCGTTGATATTGATTTAAAAGCCCATCGATACGCTTATTGCGTGAGCAACGATGGGCTTTTGTTTGATTGTTAGCAACTCAGCTAACAGATGTAAACATTATATTGAGTCCCTAGGGCTGGGTGGCTATACTGTCGCCACTTTCACCCTTGGAGTATGTCGTGCTATTAATTGTCAGATCTGTGTTGTTGGCGGTGTCATTGTTACTTGCATTTATTTTTGGTGGCTTGGTTTGCCTATTACGACCTCGTCACCGTGACAATGTACATATGTTCGCCAAGATCTTTTCATCCGCAGCGCCGATTTTAGGGCTTAAAGTCATAGTGCGTCGGCCTAAGGAAGTGCAGGATGGCCCCTATATATTTCTTGGAAATCATCAAAATAACTTCGATTTATTCACACATACTAAAGCCGTACCTAAAGGCACTGTGAGCTTAGGGAAAAAGAGCTTAGTGTGGATCCCCTTGTTTGGCCAGATCTATTGGTTGTCAGGTAATATTCTGATCGATAGAAAAAATCGCAATAGTGCTTTTGATACCATGGCGAAAACGGCGGAAAAAATTAAGCAGAATCGTCTTTCCGTGTGGATTTTCCCTGAGGGTACGCGCTCACGGGGGCGCGGACTGTTGCCCTTCAAAGCGGGAGCTTTCCACACTGCGATTGCGGCTGGTGTGCCAGTCGTACCCGTGTTGACGTCATGCCAAAGCCATATTGATTTGAACCGTTGGGATAATGGTGTGGTGATTATTGAGATGATGGCGCCAATCCCGACTGAAGGTTTGGATAAAGCTGATGCCAAAGCCTTTTCGGCTCAGGTGCACGAGATTATGTCGGCAAAATTTAACGAGATAAATCGCGAAGCGGCAACATTAATGGGTAAAACTATCCCGGCTGATGACGTATAATAACGCCAATTTGAGCCAGTTTTATCTTAACGGAGACAAGTCCATGTCTATTGAAAGTCAGTTAAAAGCCCAATTCGCCGAGAATCGTGACATAGTGCAAGCCTTGCTCGACGATGGCTCAGAGCCAGATGCTGAATACACCATTGAGCACCATTTTTCATCGAGCAATTTTGAGCGCTTAGAAAAGGCTGCGGTTGATGCATTCAAACTTGGATTTGAAGTCAATGATGCTGAAGAAATGGAATTGGAAGATGGTTCGGTGATTTTCTGTTTTGACGCTGTTGCTTATCACAAGTTAGAAATTCCATTATTAGACAAAGCGACTGAACAGTTATTGCAACTCGCAGCCAAGCAAAAAGTGGATTATGACGGTTGGGGTACTTACTTTGTTGGCGATGAAGAAGATGAAGACGAAGAAGATGACGAACAGGACGATGGTTTTCCACATTAATACGTTGTCATAATTCTTATAAAGTAAAAGCCCATCAATGATGGGCTTTTACTTTATTAAGCCTAATTAAGTGGAAATTGGTGCTGCATGTAGGACGCTACAATTTCGGCCTTTCTGTTTGGCCTCGTAAAGCGCTTTGTCTGAGCAGGAAATCCAACTTGAACTGCTCGTAATATGTTTGCCTATTTCACATACGCCAAGGCTGACAGTCACTTTAATCTTCAGCCCCTCATACACTACGGTGGATTCAGCGATCTTTTCCCTCAAACGCTCGGTAAAGTTGAGGGCATCGGTGCCACTGGTATTGGGCATGACTACCGCAAACTCTTCACCGCCATAGCGACCGACACAGTCGGTTTCCCGCAATGAATGACTCAGAAGATGGGCGATATGTTGAATAACTTTGTCACCTGCAAGGTGGCCGTAGGTGTCATTGATATTTTTGAAATGATCAATATCAATCATCACCAAGCTTGCTACACCGGAATAACGGGCATAGAGATCGTACTCGTGTTCCAAGCATAGTTGCCAATGGCGGCGATTATGCAGTTGCGTTAATCCATCGGTTTGACTGAGACGCTCTAACTGTTCGTTGGCGGCCTTGATCTGCAACTTATTCACGGCGATATCGGTGACATCATAAATAATCACACTGATATGGGTAATTTTGCCGGTTAATGAAGCGAGAGGCAGCAAAGTCACGTTCTGGTACATAAAATCGGCGCGCCCAGTAATTGGGCGATAGTTTTTAAACTGAAACACGTAAGGTCTTTGTTCCCAACTAATAAATGCTCGATTTTTAAGCATAAAAACCGATTCCATTTTTTGCTTTAGCCAAGTAGCTGGCAAATCTGGGAAGCGGCTAAACAGGTTTTGACCTTTAATAGAATTGGGTGAAACGCCACTATGGTTTTCCATAAAGCCGTTCCACAGTTGGATATTATAATCGCGATCTAATACCACAAGACCCACTTCTATGGTTTGTACCATATCGATTAGCCAATGGAGTTCGTTCATTGCGCTTTGATCGTTTGACATAAGGTAAAGTCC
The DNA here is from genome assembly GCF_001308045.1 of Shewanella sp. Sh95. Classification (NCBI taxonomy): domain Bacteria; kingdom Pseudomonadati; phylum Pseudomonadota; class Gammaproteobacteria; order Alteromonadales; family Shewanellaceae; genus Shewanella; species Shewanella sp. Sh95. The sequence goes on along the minus strand of NZ_LGYY01000028.1, from coordinate 31,184 downwards.
AACTGATTAATCGAGTAAATAACCGAGTTTGTAGCTCAGTGTCGGAATAGAGTCTTCGGTAAAGAGCAACAGTAAGTCGCATTGAATATTATGATTTTCAATACGATAGTTGATTTCCATCGCTAATGTTCTGTGCCATTTTTCCGAATTATCATGGATAAGATCATTCACTGTACAGTGACGGCCCAACACCACAGGATGGGCTTGGCTGAATTTCATATCGAGTTGTTCTGAGATCCCATTCAGGAATGCACCAATCAATACGTTCCCCGTGTCGATCAGTACTTCAATCTCGGTATTCTTATCCTCAGGATTTGCAACCCCCATGAGCTTGGCCATATCTTTAAAGCTTGAATCATGGAATAACAACAGTGCTTCACCCGCAACGCCTGCACCAATAAATCCTTGGCAAAGTGCTGAAACAGTTGAGCTTTCTTCTGTTGCTTTCAGAGCCATGGTCAGTTCGCTGACTTCGAGCACGTTCACATTGGGGATAGGTAATAGGACAAATACGTCGAGTAATTTGGCGAGCAAATCGGCTGCACGGCCCATGGCAACGTTAGCGATCTCTTGGCAGGCATCACGCATATCGACTTTGATCATCGGCGTGTCTTCCACCTGATCTTTCTGCGTTAGGGTAAGAATGCCGTACTCTTGGAGGATATTACTGATGGCATCAGCACTGACGGGTTTTTGGATAAAGTCCAATGCACCTAGAGCTTTAACACGTTCATGAGCTTTGATTTGTATATCACCCGAGACCACAATGATAAGGGCGGGGAGATCGTTTTGTTGAACGGTTTGTAGTACTTCATAACCATCCATTACGGGCATATTGAGATCGAGGAAGACCACTTCGCCTTTACCTGCGCGAATGGCATCTAACCCTTCGGCACCATTGGTCGCGTAGGTAATCTCGACATCCCATTCTTTGGGAAGGGTGCGAGCCATTTGTTTACGCGCCATAGCGGAATCGTCACAGATGAGTACAGAGATTGTCATGCTGACTACAGATCCTTATTTGCCCATTTATTGAAGATAACACTAATTCTTCATGTTTGAGTGACGAATTATGTGCTTCGGGCAAGTTTGATTTACATCATCTATATATAACTTATAGATTTAATTAGCTAATTTTATTTATCTTGCCATTAAATTCTAAAGGCATAGTGCGATTAAAATTGTGGTTAGCTAAGTTAACTTCGTTATTTATCGCAAAAAATACCTCGATTTTGCGACCATCTATATGCTTAATCCATCAACAGATGTCTACAGTATCGATTCTCTATCTGCACAGGTATACATGCTGTAGGTAAGCGGAGTTGCTAGAGATGCATTTTGTTCAAATTAGACGCTGGCATGGGCTGAACAGCATCGTAAATTTATTCTAACAGCTTCATAAATCAGAATTTGTTAGGTTTTAGATTGCAGCCTAACATAATCGCACACTAATACTTAACGGTGACTGACAATATTTTGACTAAAGTCAAAATTCGGCCTTATGTTACATGTTTTGGTTAATCATGCCAAACATGTTAACATTTGGTCTGGACTGACCAGTAGCAGGATATTTCATGGGTGAGCGTTGTGTGCAAGTTACGGTTGAGAATGGCATCGCAAATGTTGTGCTTAATCGTCCAGAAAAGTTCAATGCAATTAATTATTTGATGTTTAGCGAACTCGATAAAACCATCAAAAGGATTAAATCAGATCCGCGTATTCGGCTAGTAATTTTATCTGGCGCCGGAGGTCATTTTAGTTCTGGCTTGGATGTCAAAAGCGTGATGTCTGCGCCGATGCAAGCAGTTAAATTGCTGTTTAAAGGGTTGCCAGGCAATGCCAACCTAGCCCAAAGAGTATCCCTTGGCTGGCAGCGTTTACCTGTACCCGTTATCGCGGTATTGGAAGGCTGCTGTTATGGTGGAGGAATGCAAATCGCTTTAGGTGCGGATTTTAGGATTGCAAGCCCTGACAGTAAGTTATCCATTATGGAGGCCAAATGGGGGCTGGTGCCCGATATGGCAGGCCTAGTGGCATTGCGGCAAATTATGCCAAAGGATCAAGCGATGTTACTCAGTCTCACGGCAAAAGTGCTCTCTGGCGAAGAGGCTAAAGCCTTAGGATTAGTCACTCAGTTAAGTGATAACCCAATGTTAAGCGCGCAGCAATTGGCGGAAGAACTCCTCAATACCTCCCCCGATGCGGCTGCGGCAATTAAGTTGAGTATTAACCGTAGTTGGACTGCATCGGTCCGTTCTTTGCTTTGCCGCGAGTCATGGAGCCAAGTGAGATTGCTGCTAGGCAAAAATCGCACTATTGCGGCAGTTCGCCAGCTAAAAGATCCCACTAAACCCTACAAGGATCGCCAGTCTGGCTGGTAACTTAGTTGATGCCCTTAGCGAGAAAGCCATGGTAAAGACTTCCTTAATGCTGAGGCAGCGTTGATGTGTCGAGCTTTATTTTGTACTAGCAAGCCGTGCTCGTAAAATCAGGGGATTCAAATTTCAATAGGCGCCGCTCATTCGGGCGGCGAATCCTCTTATGGCCGTTAAACAATTCTGCCAAGCGCTTTCATTATCCAGATTCAATGCCAGCGTTGTCTGCCGATAATTGGGTGCCTCTAAGGTCACTGCCAGCGTTTTACGTTGTGCAGCCGTTTCTAATGAGGCGGGGTGACCATCGGGTGATTGAATATCGAGTATCGGCATCGTGAGTTTAGCGAGCTTCTCGGCTATGGCTTGGTTGCGCGTTTCGTCTTCACTGTAGGGATTGATGACAATCAATACATCGGGATCGGCAATTTTCTTTTGGCTTAATAGGCTTATCAATAATCCAGCACTTTGATCGGCGGTGATCAGCACTCGTTTACCAGGATAATCGCTACCAACGCTGTCGAGCTGTGACATGCTTTTAACGAGAAAGTCTTCTTGCTCAAGGAGATGCTTATTACTGTCTTCCGGCTTTACCTTTTGACTTGGTTTATTGGAAGGCGCGGTTAATTGCGCTGACCCCGCAGTCGCGACTTCAGTTGCTGGGGTGGCAAAATTGGGCGCTGGTGGTTCTGTTGGCGGCGTGAGGCTTAAGCTCGCCCAGCCGGCAGCATTGATATTACGTCGGACAAAGGCCATTAATCCGGGCGCATCGGCGGTGCCATTAGTGGCGGGTAAAATAATGGCTGCACCGAGTTTTTTTCGGCCTTCCCACGAGCGGACTAAGAGTTCAAGTGGTTGGTCATCTATGGTGATTTGTTTGATCTCATTGGCGGGTAAATAGCTGCTCGCTCTTTTAGCGGGCGTCGGTTTGTTGGGATTAGACTGAGCGGCTTCGGCGCTAGGCTCGGGAGTTTGGTTACTGGGATCGGCGGCGAGTAAGCTCGCACTGGCGAGAGCTAAGGTGAGGCTCAATACCGAGGGAATGATACGCGCCATAGAATTGATAACCACCTGTGTAGTCTTATAAATTCAATTAGCTAGAGTATAACCTTAAGCTGCGTAGCAGAAGCAATTTTTGCTTAAGGTCGTGACGGCGACCGCGCAGTGCGGCGCCTGGACAGGCTTATGCGAAAAAAATGTTTATACAACAGAGAAAATAATAACGCCCAGCAATTGGCTGGGCGTTTGTGTTTTAGCTTAAGCGAGCCGGATCAGGCTCAGTTTAATGCCAATCAAGATTAAACATGGCTAACTAGCACCATACGAATCGCATCAAGCTGCAACTGACTCGCATCGAGGTAAGTGGTCAGCTCCCGCATTTGGTTGCGTAGGTATTCTAATTCTTCCTCACGGATATTGGGGTTGACCGCTTTGAGGGACTCTAAACGTTCGAGTTCGCCTGTGAGTTGGCTGGTCATCTTCTCGCGCGCTTGAGCCACTAACTCATTGACGGCCACTTGGGCATACTCTTCGCCTTTAGCAAATAACGGATGCAGAATTGGCTGTGATGCAGTGACTAACTTGCTACCAATATGACGGTTTACCGCGCTTAACTGTTTGTCAAAACTGGTGTAATCGACCTTGGCTGACAGATCGTTGCCATTTTTATCCAGCAGAATACGGATAGGCGTAGGCGGTAGATAACGATAGAGCTGGCTCGATTTAGGCGCCGAGGCATCTGCCATATAAATCAGTTCTAAAAACAGGGTGCCCGCAGGTAATGCCTTGTTTTTTAATATCGCAACACTTGTAGTACCGGTATCCGAGCTGGTGATTAAGTCGAGGCCGGTTTGCACCAGTGGATGCTCTTGGGTGATCAAGGCAATATCATCACGGGAGAGTGCAGTATCACGGTCGAAGGTGACGGTAACGCCATCCTCATGCAGGCCGGGATAAGTCGGGAACATCATATGTTCGCTCGGACGTAGGATAATCGAGTTTTCGCCTTTATCTTCCTGGTCGACACCGATAATGTCCCACAAGCGGATCACTGAGCCAATCAGTTTAGTATCTTGATCGCTTTGGGCTAAACGCTCGACAATCGCCTTGGCTTTATCGCCACCATGGGAGTTGATTTCCAGCAGTTTATCACGGCCTTGCTCCATGGCGTGTTTCAGTTCTTTGTAACGGCTTTGGGTGTGGTTGAGCAGATTGGTTAGCTCATCTTCATCACCGCCGACAAGGACATTTAACAGATCTTCGGCAAATTCACTGAAAAGTATATGGCCGCCGGGGCAGGTAAGCTCGAAGGCATTTAGACCTTGGTGATACCATTGGAGTAAACGCTCCTGCGCCGTATCTTGCAGATAAGGCAAGTGAATTTGGATATCGTTCTTTTGACCAATACGGTCCAAACGGCCGATACGTTGCTCCAATAAATCTGGGTTTAATGGCAGATCGAACAACACTAAGTGGCTGGCAAACTGGAAGTTACGACCTTCAGAACCAATTTCTGAACAGATTAACGCCTGAGCGCCGCCGTCTTCTTGGGCAAAGTAAGCACCCGCTTTATCGCGCTCGATGATCGACATGCCTTCGTGGAATACGGTCGCTTGAATGCCTTCGCGGGTGCGCAGGGCTTCTTCTAAGCTCAGAGCGGTATCGGCGCCACTGGCGATAATCAGCACTTTCTTGCTGCGGTGCGACTTTAAAAACTCGATTAGCCAATCCACGCGAGGATCGAATTTCCACCAACTGGCGCTGTTGTCTTCAAATTCTTGATAGAGTTTTTCAGGGCTTAAGGCTTGTGCCGCTTTCGCTTCTAAGGTTTTACGACCGCCCATCATCTCATTCACGCGTGCAGCGGTAAGATACTGTTCAGGCATCGCATGGGGATAGGCGTTGAAAATACGTTTCGGAAAACCTTTTACCGAGGCGCGGCTGTTGCGGTAAAGCACGCGGCCAGTGCCGTGGCGATCAAGCAGTTCTTGCAGTAATTCGCTGCGGGCAGCTTGTTGCAATTCGCTGTCGATGCCTTCGGCTTGAATTAACCGAATGCTCGGCGCTATGTCTTTTTCGCTGAGTAATTCGGTTAAGCTGTTGATAGCGGTATCGGATAATTTGCTTTCGCCCGCTAAAGCTTCGGCGGCGATGGCGACATCTTTGTAGCTGTTTTCTTCAGCAAGGAAGGCGTCGTAGTCATAGAAACGATCTGGGTCGAGTAGGCGCAAGCGCGCAAAATGGCTCTCGTGACCGAGTTGATCCGGTGTTGCGGTCAGTAATAATACGCCCGGTACGACTTCGCTTAAGGCTTCAACCACTTGGTAGGCGCGGCTTGGGGCGTCTTCTGTCCACTCTAAATGGTGCGCTTCATCAACCACTAACAGATCCCAATCGGCATCGAGTGCTTGGTCGAGACGTTTCTTTTTGCGCAGTAATTCGAGTGAACAAATCACTAACTGTTCGGTATAGAAAGGGTTGTCATGGTCGGCAAAGGCTTCAACGCAACGGTCTTCATCAAACACGGAGAAGCGCAAGTTAAAGCGGCGCAGCATTTCCACTAACCACTGATGGCGCAGGGTATCCGGCACAATAATCAATACTCGTTCGGCACGGCCTGTCAGCAGTTGTTGGTGGATAATTAACCCTGCTTCGATGGTTTTACCTAAACCCACTTCGTCGGCCAGTAACACCCGCGGCGCATAACGGCGACCCACTTCATGGGCGATCCACATTTGATGGGGGATAAGACCGACGCGTGGCCCTTGTAAGCCGAGTAAATCAGAGGTCGCCAGTTGATTGCGCAGTAACTGGCATTGGTAACGAATGCCGAAACGGTCGAGGCGGTCAATCTGACCCGCAAACAGGCGATCCTGCGGTTTGTTAAAACGAATGTTGTGGTTTAACAGGGTCTCACGCAGGCTGGCTTTTTCGCCTGTTTCGCTGTGGATACCGTGGTAGACGACGAGGCCGTCTTTTTCGGTGAGTTCTTCGACCGAGAGGCTCCAGCCTTCATGGCTTTCAACCGTATCGCCAGGGTTGTATATGACGCGGGTCAGCGGGGCTTCGTTACGCGAGAACATACGGTTCTCACCAGTCGCAGGGAATAACACTGTGACCATGCGGCCTTCAACTTGTACGACTGTTCCTAAACCAAGCTCTGACTCGGTATCACTTATCCAACGTTGTCCTAAGGCAAACGGCATCTTAAATTCTCATCTCTGGGCGGACTCTAACAAAGGGCGCGTATGTTATATCAATACTAGGGATATTTGAATCGCCCTCTCAACCGTTAGAGACTAATTCTCCACACAGCAGATTACAAATTGAACAGTGAAGAAAATTCTCTGTTGCAGCTCGAGGTTTTGTCATGCTTCTGTCATATCGAGGGACCTACACTGCTTTCGAGTCTCTGATGATTTGGTTGGCATTCATTGAGAATGGTGCCAATATTAGTGTAAGCCGCTAGCTATCTTTATTCGGTAGAGGCTTGAACTTAAAGATCATTCTTAACCTAACGCCAATCAGTAAAGGAGCCATATCCACTCACTGGGAACGAGATATAACATAAAATAATCGAGCACTCTGGAGGCGCCATGGAACAAGACGACAGAAAGTTGTTTGTACTGGATACCAATGTGTTACTACATGAACCTTTGGCGATCTATTCGTTTAAAGAGCACGATGTGGTCATTCCGATGACAGTGCTAGAAGAGCTAGACCAGATTAAAGATCGAAAGAGTGATGTGAGTCGGGATGCTAGGGTCGCCATACGGGCGCTGGAAGATACCTTAGGCGGTGATACTACACCGGAACAAATCATTAATGGTGTCCCTTTACCGAGTCGAGAAGGGCATGCCGATGCGATAGGGGCGCTGTCTATTTTCCCTGACCATCTTGTCGATTTTACCCTAGGCGCCCTGCCGGGGGATGGCAACGATAACCGCATTATCAATACCGCTCTGCACCTGCAAAACCTCCACCATCCACGTACCGTGGTGTTAGTTACCAAAGATATCAATATGCGTCTTAAGGCCAAGGGCGCGGGCATTCAATTGGTTGAGGATTATCGAACCGACCAGCTGATCGATGATATTCGTTTCCTTAGCAAGGGCTTTTATCAATTCGAAGGGAATTTTTGGGAGCATTTAAACAAGGTATCCACCGAGCGCCATGGTCGACATACGATTCACGAAGTCCCACTGAAAGATTTAGATAACGAACCCTTCTACATAAACCAGTATCTGATTGATACCGAATCTGATTTTTGTGGCCGCGTCACCGAGCGTAGCGATACCCATCTGCATATTTTAGATCTGGGCCGCGAGCGCTTAAAAAACCTCGAGGCGTGGGGAGTTAAACCTAAGAATGTTTACCAAGGTATGGCGTTGCAGGCGCTGCTCGATCCCGATATCGATCTAGTGATCTTAACGGGGCCAGCGGGTTGCGGTAAAACCTTACTGGCAATGGCGGCGGCATTGGAGCTGGTGGTGGAGCGTAATCGCTACGATAAGGTAATTGTGACTCGTAATACGCCAGAAATCGCTGAATCGATAGGTTTTTTACCCGGCACCGAAGAAGAGAAGATGATGCCATGGCTGGCGGCGATTACCGATACCTTAGAAGTGCTACATAAGAATGATGTGAATCCGACCGGCAGTTTGAACTACATCATGGAGAAGGCGAATATCCAATTTAAGTCGATCAACTTTATGCGCGGCCGCTCTATCCAAAACTCCATCGTGCTCTTGGATGAATGTCAAAACCTGACGGCGTCGCAGATCAAAACCATGATCACTCGGATGGGAGAAGGCACAAAATTGATTTGTTGCGGTAACTTAGCGCAGATCGATTCGAATTATCTCACCGCAGTGACCTCGGGATTAACCTACATAGTCGAACGCTTTAAAGACTTTGAAGGCAGTGCCAACCTGTACTTGAATGGGGTGGTGCGTTCACGCTTGGCCGAATACGCCGAAGAACATCTCTAGTTATTTACTTTATTGTTACAAAAGGTCTCACTCGTGGGACCTTTGTTTTTACGCATTTCTATGATTTTTCAAGCAACTAATCATAGACTTTGACAGCCTTCGTACGGCAATTATTTGATGCGACTCGGGGTTTCTTCCTGCTAATATATGAAGCCATAAATGTACTCAGTCACTTTTGCCACCGATGGCTAAAATCAAGCGCTGCAATCAAGGGTAGTGGATGAAATCGAGTGAGCCGGATCTCCAATTAAAATCGCCGATCCAAAAGAACTATAACCGCGCCGTTTTTTATACCTATATCGGCGTGATTGTCCTGTCGTTGCTGACGGCGTGGATGTTTTTCGATCGCCAGAAAACCCAGCAAATGGAGCAGCGCGAAGAGCAGGTCGAGCGCCACGTATTGCAAATTGACTTGCTGTTGGAGTCGAGCATCCGCGCGGTCAAGAGTCTGCGGGATGTGGCCGTGGATCACCTACGTTTAGGTGAGCTAGTGCGTAAGGATCGTTTACCCCAATACGGCAAATTTAACGAGAGTGGTCAGTATTTTACCTTAGAGCCTAACTACGCCAAGGGCGGTAAACCCTTTACCAACATGGGACGGATCACAGGTGCAGGCTCCCTGGATGGTCGCAGTGATAAGTTCTACCAAGAGCTTGAAATGCTGTTCGAGTTGTCGCTGTCTTTCCCTGTCGCCAAAGAAGCGGCACCTAAAGCCTCGGCGATTTATTATTTATCGCGCCAGCGGATGATGTCCTACTTCCCTTGGACCAATGATGATCAACGTTTTAGAGACGAGTTGCTCAATAAAAAACAATTCCAATACGCGACGCCAGCGATGAACCCGCAACGCAGCGTGTTTTGGAGTGAGGCCTACGTCGACTCCACAGGTAAAGGCTTATTGACCACCTTAGGTGTGCCCGTTTATCTCGACGATGAGTTTATGGGCTCGATAAACCTCGATATGACCTTAGCCTCATTGGCGCGGCAAATTCGGGTGTACTTCAAAATGCCGGGGACTGTGATCCTGCTCGATCAGCAGAATAATATTTTATCCCACAGTGATTTTGATGGCTCTGATATCAATCGGGTGTATCACATCAGCCAGCGCATTCCTTCTGAGCTGCATTCGTTGCCTGAGTCTGAATTATTCGACGCCCACGAAGGCATTATTCGTAACGGTTACTATATCCACTCGGTTGCGCTGCATAATGCGCCTTGGCGCTTGTTGTATCTGCAAAATGAAGACGATCTGTTCCAAGATTCGGTCGAAAAACTGCAACTGACCTTTATCCTTGTGGTCATCGCTCTGTCGGTGCTGGTGACCATAGTGCACTGGCAAACGCGCCGCTCTTTTGTGAGCCCTGCATCGCGGCTGTTATCCCACTTAGAGGGCTGCTCCCAAGAACCGCGTAAACCGCCGGAAAAAATCACCCCTGGTTGGGAGCCTTGGTTCCTATTGGTCAGCCGCATTTTTGAGGAAAACAAGCAATATACTCACCATCTGGCCGAGCAAAATAAACGACTCGATAAACTGGTCGCGCGTCGTACTGAGCGGTTAAAAGATGCTACCGAGCGCCGCGAACGTGAATATGCGTTATTGCGATCCTTACTCGACTCCATCCCAGAAGCCATTGTCTTTAAAGATAAAGAGGGCAATTACCTCGGCTGTAACAAGGCCGCCGAGCGGATGTTGGGTTACACCGAAAGTGAGATGATCGGTCTGTCGTCGGAGGATTTAACCTCGCCAGAGATGGGCATTCGTATTCGTGCCGAGGATGAGCAGATCCTAAAAGATCGCACGCCGCTGCGTTATCAAGAGAAGGTCGAGTTAGCGGGCAAACCTGTGTTGCTCGACACCCTGAAACTGCCTTTCTATAACCGCCGTGGTGAGCTGCAAGGCTTAATTGCCGTGTGGCGCGATGTCACGCGTGAGTACGAGTCCGCCGAACAGTTACGTCTGTCGGAGGAGCGTTACCATTTAGCGATGGATGCGGTAGAGGATGGTCTATGGGACTGGTATCTGGATTCGGAACATATTATTTGCAACCCATCCTATTATTCGATGCTGGGGTATAAACCCAATGAATTCCCAGCGTTAGTGTCGGCTATCGACCAGCTAACACACCCCGACGATAGAATTCGGGTCGAAGAATATCGTAATCAGTATCTGCAAAATCCCGTCGATGCGTATGAGATCGAGTTTAGGATTTTAGGTAAAAATGGTAGTTATCACTGGGTGCTTTCCCGTGGACGGGTAGTGGAATTTACCACCGATGGTCAGCCTAAGCGTATGGTCGGTACCCATAAGGACATCACGCGTCATAAGAGTAACGAAGTGGCGCTGTTGGAGGCGAAGCAGGATGCGGAATTGGCCAACCTGTACAAGAGTGAATTTTTGGCGAATATGAGCCATGAAATCCGCACGCCAATGAACGCTATTATCGGTATGTTGCAGTTGGCGCAGCGTACCTCGCTGACGGCGCAGCAGAAGGATTACCTCGAAAAAGCCGGTTTCTCGGCGCAGTCGTTACTGCGAATTATTAACGATATTCTCGACTTCTCTAAGATTGAGGCCGGTAAGTTAGAGTTGGAGCGGGTGCCGTTTCCGCTGGATAAAGTGCTCGATCATGCCCTCGATCTCAACGCGCTTAAGGCGCAGGAACAAGGCGTTGAATTATTGCTGTATGCGCCAGTGACGGCAGGGCTCATTCTTAAGGGCGATCCACTGCGTCTAGGCCAAGTGCTGATCAATTTGTTGTCGAACGCGGTGAAGTTTACCCAATCCGGCGAGATTGAACTGGGATGTGAAGATGTCGGCGAGCGTGATCACCGGATTACCTTAAAATTCTGGGTGCGGGATACCGGTATTGGGATCAGTAAAGATCAGCAGGAAAAGTTATTCGATGCCTTTGCCCAAGCCGATGGCTCGACGACCCGTAAATACGGCGGCACAGGCTTAGGTTTATCGATCAGTAAGCATTTGGTCTCCATGATGGGTGGCAAGATGCAAGTGCAGAGTGAGTTAGGCGTCGGCAGTACCTTTAGCTTTACCATCAGTTTTGAAATTGCCGAAGAAGCTAAAGTCGAGCCCTTAGTCGTGCCTGAAAAACTCAATAATTTACGTACACTTGTGGTGGATGATAACCCAACGGCACTGCAAATTTACTCAGCGTTGATGCGCGATTTCCACTTTGAGGTGGATACTGCCGCGAGCGGCGCCGAGGCGCTGTACAAGTTGTCGCGTGATCCTATCGATTTATTGTTGCTCGATTGGATGATGCCAGAAATGGATGGCAGTGATGTTATTAGCGCCATCGATACCATGGTGGCCGAAGGTCGGATCGCGAAACGGCCAATCATTATTATGATGACGGCCTATGCGGCTGAACCTTTGCAACTTGAAGTCGATAGTGCCAATGTGTTTGCTGTGTTGCAAAAGCCCTTTAAGGCCTCGAGCTTGTTCGATGAGATTATTGCCGCCTTTGCCGACGAGCCAAGGCTCAATGTCGCACAGCCTATTGCTGAAGTGGCTGTCGAAGAAGGTGAGCACACAGGTTTAGTGCTCTTGGTTGAAGATAACTTTATCAACCAACAGGTCGCGACAGAGCTGTTAAAGAGTGCGGGTTACGAAGTCGTCGTCGCAGGAAATGGCCAAATTGCGTTGGATATTATCGACTCGCGGCCCTTTGATGCGGTATTAATGGATATTCAAATGCCAGTAATGGATGGTTTAACGGCGGCGCGGGCACTGCGTGAACGTTACAGCGCTGATGCCTTACCGATTATCGCCATGACAGCCCATGCGATGTCTGGAGATCGGGAAAAGAGTCTCGCCGCAGGGATGAATGCCCATATTACTAAGCCTATCGTGCTATCCGAATTATTTGAAACCTTAACCCATTGGATTAAGCACAAACATAATCACCATTAATTGTTCGCCCGGGGCCAGTGATGGCCCCGCGTGGTTAGTTTCATAGCGTGACCACGTAGACAGCCAGTTCAGGAGGAAAGATGAAACCCCATAGCCTAGCCCTCGCCATCCTGCTCTTAGGTTTGCCAGCCCTTAGCTTTGCCGCTACTCTGCCAAGCACTAAAATTGTTAAACAAAGCCAAGTAGCCAAGGGATTTCTCAATTTTTACTATGAACCGAGCGAAGGGGAGTTATACCTTGAGGTGAGTCGCCTCAATCAGCCCTTTCTCTTGGTGACTAGCTTGCCTGAAGGGGTCGGTTCTAACGATATCGGCTTAGATCGTGGCCAGTTAGGTCAAACCCGCATGGTGCAGTTTGAGCGCCAAGGCCCTTATATCCAACTTAAGCAACTAAACACCCAGTATCGCGCCAATACCCAAGATGCCGCCGAAAAACGAGCAGTAGAGGAAGCCTTTGCCGATTCGGTATTGTGGCAGGGAAAATTGCTCGAAGGTAAGCCGGATATGGTGGCGATCAGTGAGCTAGTGCTTAATGATCTGCACGGTGTCTCACATGTGCTGCAACAGACGGGACAGGGCAATTATCGTCTCGACTTAACCCGCTCGGCGATTTTGCCCGCAGGAGTTAAATCCTTTGAAAACAATAGCGATGTAGATGTGCAATTGACCTTTAAGGGCGATGTTGCTGGCGAGCAAGTCGCTAAGGTCACGCCCGATGGCACCTTTATGTCTGTACGGATGCGTTATTCTTTTGTTGAATTGCCAGGCGAAGGCTATCAAGTTCGCGCCTATCATCCGATGAGCGGCTATCTATCCGATGAGTACCGCGACTATGCGACAGATTTTTCTGAGCCTCTGGTGCAGCGGTTTATTTTGCGCCACCGCCTGCAAAAGGTGAACCCAGGCCCTGCGCCTAGTGAGGTGGTTAAACCTATCACCTATTACCTCGACCCCGGTGTGCCTGAGCCTATTCGCTCGGCACTGCTCGATGGCGCACGCTGGTGGGAAACGGCCTTCACCCAAGCGGGGTTTATCAACGGTTTTAAGGTTGAACTGTTGCCGCCCGATGCCGATCCGCAGGATATCCGTTACAACATGATCCAGTGGGTCCACCGTGCGACGCGAGGCTGGTCCTATGGCGCAGCGCTCAACGATCCGCGTACTGGCGAAATCATCAAAGGCCAAGTGACCTTAGGGAGCTTACGGGTACGCCAAGATTATTTGATTGCCAAAGGATTAACCGCAGGGTGGCAGGATAGAGCGGCGGCAGAGAAGGTCGCTAATGAGCTGGCATTAGCGCGTATTCGGCAACTTGTTGCCCATGAGGTCGGTCATACCTTAGGGTTAGATCATAACTTTGCTGCCTCAACCAATCAGGATGCCTCTGTGATGGATTACCCCCATCCCAAGATCCAGCTGAAAGGCAATGATATTGATATTTCAGCACCTTATGGCGTTGGTGTCGGGCCGTGGGATAACTTTGCCATCGCCTACGGTTATAGCGATGAAGGCGATGTGACTGCCCAGTTGGCGCTGCAAAATCAGTTGTTGGCCGAGGTCGCGCGTAAGGGACTGCGTTACATCGGTGAAGCCGACTCACGCCAAAAGGATGCCAGTCACGCCTATGCAAGTTTGTGGGACAGTGGTGATGATCCAATCGCTCAACTATTGGAGCTAAATCGCATTCGTGCCAAGGCGATTGAAGGCTTCAGTCGAGCGGCCTTATTGCCAGGCGAGCCGCTTGGTGAATTGGTCGATGCTTTTGTACCTATCTATTTACTCAATCGTTACCAAATCGAGGCTGTCGCAAAATTTATTGGCGGCACCGACTATCACTATTTGTCTATCGGTGAGGGCGGTCGCTGGAGCTATATTGCACCGCCATTACAATTGTCGGGTCTCGATGCGTTGTTAAGCACCTTAGATGCAGCCAGTCTAACGGTCCCACAAACATTGTTAGACACTTTAGTCCCTAAAGCGGGTAATTATCAGCCAACGCGGGAGTCGTTTGAATCGGGGCTTGGGGTGGCGAGCGATCCCCTTGGCATGGCAGAAGTGTCTGCTCGCCACACTGTAAGCTTACTGCTCATGCCAAAACGCTTAAATCGTGTGAGCCAAGCGGCGATGGCCGATAATGAGCAACTCTCGGTTGAGACCCTACTGAATAAGTTGTTTGCCGCGACGTTATATCAGGAAGATAAGCTTGGCTTAGTTGAAGGTGTGTGGATGCGCGTTAATGCGGTGGTGATCGATGAACTCTTGTCGACCTACCATGATCCGCAAACTGCGCCAGAGGTTAAGGCTGCGCTCTTTGAACGTGCTCAATTTGTGATAAAGCAGCTCAAAGCCAAAGCTAACCGAGCCAATGCTAAAGTGGCTGCCCACTATAACGGTTTGGAGCAGGGCCTTAGTGCGGGGCTCTTGGATGCTAATAAAAAGCTTATCCCTAAGCCCTTAACTTTACCGCCAGGCTCGCCTATCTAGTCTTGGTTTGGCTATCAGCATAATAGGCGCTAGCGAATAGAATCGTTAAGCGCCTATTTCTTTTGGATTTTTAGGATAAAAATACTCGGGCTTACGTTCAATATGGGTAAAGCGACGGGTATTTTTATAGGGCAGTTTCATAAAGCCGGAAACGCCATGACCTTGAATTTTACCGACATAATGCAAAATGCGGTCGAGGCTGGCGCGAAACGCCGCCTGTTTACGCGGGTTGAGCAACTTTAAGTAGCTGTGGATCTTTAAGTGGTTCGGTAGGGCTTCAAAAATAATGCAACCCGTATGGTGGATTTGGTTGATGCGTGCCAATTCCTCCATAATTTCGTTCGGTAGTTCAAGGTTTTCATCCGGATCCTTACCATCTTCAAAGTAAGAATGCAGCCGCGATTTATCCTCGAGGGTTGGCACATCGCCCACTTCAAAGGGCAGTTGTAAATCGGCACTGGCGACAAAAGGTTCGTAAATGTTTTCACGCTCGATATGCAGCGTATCCCTGGCGTTAAAAAAGCAGGCCTTAAAGACGCCGATCCGTTTAATTCCCCGTGCGAGGGTCACCATATTATTAACGGCGATGATGAGCGCGCTTTTTTGTTTGGCATCGTAAATGGCAAGATTAGAATCAATAAACACGCCGGTTTCTTGCCAATGAATCGCTAGTCCGCCCACGATCGGATATTGGCCTAGACGACCCACGGCGGCGATAAAGCCTTTTTCGGTGTCGCCCATGCCAGCTAAGAAGTTCCGATAGTATTTTTCGAGTTGAATATCGTCCATCTTGGCGATGGGATCGTAAGCATTATGTTCTTTTAAGAATGATTTACGCGAACTGTAACTGACGGTTTCGACATCTTTTTCACGGGATTGGACCCAGACGGGGATGTCCCCCATCAGCTCTGCTTTTGGCAATTCAGGTAAGTGCAATCTATGGCTGTGGCGCATGCTTTTGAGAAAATAATCTCCCGCTAGATTGCGCTGCACGGCATCACTACTGAGCATGCCTTCCAAGGTGCGCGCTAATT
Source organism: Shewanella sp. Sh95 (assembly GCF_001308045.1). Classification (NCBI taxonomy): domain Bacteria; kingdom Pseudomonadati; phylum Pseudomonadota; class Gammaproteobacteria; order Alteromonadales; family Shewanellaceae; genus Shewanella; species Shewanella sp. Sh95. Next base: position 15,374 of record NZ_LGYY01000028.1, on the reverse strand, counting down.
CCATCGGTAAGCCAATGCTGGTGGGCGGGATAACCTGCGCACCGAAGCGACTCGCCTGTCCAGAGGCCAAGGCATACAAGGTCGCCGCCACGCCTTGCTCGTCAAAGCGTGGGCTGGAGAGTGCGCCGTTTAGCTGTTCTTCGCCAATAAAATACACATCTCCCATGCGAGCATTGGTGTGTTGCTGATCGCTCGACATCAGCGTCATCACATTGTCTTCGACGGCCTTGTTATATTCATCCCGTTGCGCAAACACGGCGGAGCCCCAGTCGATTAAGGATAAGTGTTGGCTTTCAATATCATAGACAAGGTTTGAAGGCTTAATATCGCCATGTACTAAGGGTTTGCCAGTGCGTAGATAGTAGAGAATATCGGCGAGTTGGCGGGCTATACTCATTACCATCGCGGGGGGCAGAGCGCCTAAGCGGCGGCAAAGCTGCTCGAGATCTTCGCCCTTAGCCCGCTCCATCACTAAAATCCCTTGTTTGCCGACCCGCTCAAATTTGATCGCCCCCGGAATATTGGGGTGTTTGAGCAAGGACAGCATAAAGGCTTCTTCCTCTAAGCGGTCTTGAATATGCTGCGGCAGATTAATTCTTGAGAATTTAAATACATGGGCTTCGTCGGCCTGATTAATTCCCGCAAACACAAAGCCATAAGCCCCCTTACCGATAAACTCAATCTCTCGATAACCCAACTTACTTAACTGTTGTTTACATAAACGGATCCACGCCTTGTGCTTGCGGGCATCGTTAGCCTTGAGCAAATAAATCGATTGCTCTTCGGAAATGTAAAAATGTTGTAGTTGGGGTGTTTGCAATGCGAGGCTCCTTGTTTGGGTTATTTAAACAGCAAGCGGGTATGTTAAGCAAATAGGAGCGGAGATTTATTTTAAGAGGATAAAATGCGCACTGTTTGCGGCTCACCTATCCCATCATTTCGTCGCTGACTTTGATTTATATCAAGTTAAATCGTATAGAGTCTAGGTAATCTTAAGCACATTGGATTGGGATATATTTTTGTTAAATTTCCCGTGGACAAAGTGGATTTAAGGAGGGCATATGCCCGCCCCAGATAAGGCTTTATTGATCGAGTTATTAGAGTTTCCGCGTAAGCGAATTTTACAGTCAATGGAAGTGACTCATTGTCCACATGCGGTATTTTTTAATGATAGCGATGAGCAGTGTCTAACATGCCACCAAGGCATGGAGTGTATCTGGATGAACCAGAATGATGAGCTGGTGGCCGTCGAACAAAAATCCATCTCCGAGCTTAAGCAACAATTGCTTATTGCCGTCGACTTTATTGATTCTTCACTCAGCCCACACCATCTTTCCCGTCGCCAATGCCAATGTGATAACTGTGCTTGGTTACGCCGGGTGCAAGAAGCATTGTCTTAATCATTAACTATTTCCATCGCTATGATTAACTTGCCGTATTTGAGATTTTGCATCCACTCGTAAATGCCATTAGAGTAAGGATAACTTTAGCCTTTTGAGATATACCTATGGAACCTGGTTTTTGGCACGAGAAGTGGCAGCAACAACAGATTGGTTTTCATCAACAAGACGTTAATCCTTTCCTCGTCACGTATTGGCATCAATTGGCGCTTCCCGCCGATGCCAAGGTTTTTGTTCCCCTGTGTGGTAAGTCTTTGGATATGTGTTTTTTAGCCGAGCAGGGGCATCAAGTGATTGGTTGTGAGTTGAATGAACTCGCTGTGCAACAGTTTTTTAGCGATAACCAATTGCCAATGCAGCAAAGTGCAGAAGGCGAACATCAGCATTACCAAACCGAACAGATAAGTTTGTATCAAGGCGATATCTTCACCTTACATCAGTCTATTACGGCGCAAGTGAGTGGTTTTTATGATCGCGCGGCCTTGATTGCCTGGCCTGAGAGTATGCGGGCGCAATATGCCAAGCAATTAGCGCAGTTATTGCCTTCGGGCAGTGTTGGTTTATTGGTGACCTTAGACTACCCGCAGGACGCTTTAAGTGGGCCACCTTTTGCGGTGTCGCCAACTTGGGTAGAAACACATTTAAGTGACGATTTTGAAATCCAGCTCTTGGATTGTCAGGACGTGCTTGCGGACAACCCGAGGTTTGTTAAGAAAGAAGTCCCTTGGTTGAATGAAGCTGCGTATTTATTAAAACGCCGATAAACAGAGTGCATCCCATTGAGCGACAAGCATTTGTGCTGTTGACTGAGTGGGATGTCCCATTAAGGGGATGTGCGGCAATATCTGTTTTTAAGCTTGATATTGTGCAATATCTCAAAACGATGTGGATGTTAGCGATTAGGAATAGCAGTGAGCACAAAAATGATGTTTTGCTTAAAGGGGTTGAAGATTCTAAGTTAAGCGACTTCGTAGTAATTAGGTTCGATTTCGAGTTGGTTTTGGATGATTTGTACGGCCATTCTTGCGCATTTGCCGCATTGATCGGCAACGCCTAAACGCTTTTTAACGTCAGCAAGACTTGTATCGCCTTGGCTTACTGCGTTTTTGATCTGAGTATCTGTGATGGCGTGACAAAGACAAACGTACATTTTTGGAACTCCAACATAAGTTGGGCTAATTCTAAATGAAAACGCTTATCAAATGCAATATTGTTGGTGGTCTTGTTTTCTCAATTTTCTATTTTGTTACCTTTAGCACATTTTTTGAGCTAATCTCAAAGAGCGTGAATCAAGGCTGAGTGTTTAGATCAAAATGGATGATTGAATTGGTATCAGGGAAGGATAGCTCATGGATGACTGAATAATAAATTCATAATAGATCCAAGGGTTATCATGAGAAAAAATTTGCCTGTAACACAACGTGAATATGACTATCCAGCGGATTGGATTTTACTGTCAACCACTGACACTCAGAGTCATATAACCTACGCCAATCAATCCTTTTGCACTGTAGCGGGATATACCCTCAATGAGATGTTGGGGCAACCCCACAATATGGTGCGTCACCCCGATATGCCCCCTCAAGCGTTTGAAGACCTCTGGAAAACTATCCGTAAAGGTGAACCTTGGAAAGGCATTGTTAAAAACCGCTGTGCCAATGGTGACCATTATTGGGTTGATGCTTATGTATCTCCCATTGTTATTAATGGTCAGGTGGCCGAGTTTCAGTCGGTACGTACTAAACCCAGCCGCGAACAGATCAACAGAGCAGAGGCGGCCTACGCCGAGTTAAATAAAAGCGGCCATGTTAACGCGTTAAAACGAATCTTGGATATGCCAACTAAGTTAGCGCTTTTAGTGTTTGCGGCTTTGTTGCCCATGCTGTATTTGGCGCTGCAAGTGGGAGTGGTGGGATTTATGGCGCTAGCCATCAGTGCCTTAGTGCTGTTTATTGGCGGTAATTTGATTTTAGGTCGCTATCGGGCTTTGGTCGCTAAGGCGAAGAAAATCTACGATAACCCTTTAATGGCATATATCTACACTGGACAATCCGATGATGTTGGCTCGATAGAACTTGCACTGCAAATGCAAAACTCAGAGTTAAAATCTGTGCTCGGTCGTGCCCGTGATTCCTGCGATAAGGTGACTCAAGAAGCCAAAGTATCAGCGGCAAAAGGCGAAGAAATTCAAAATACAAGCCAGTCACAGCTTTCTGAGATCGAGCAAGTAGCAACTGCAATGCAGCAAATGACAGCGACCCTTGGTGATATGTCTTCTAACTGTGCCGATGCGGCGAGCGCTTCACAGATGGCATCAGAGCAAACAATCAACGGCGATAAAACTGTGCTGAGTACGATTCAATCTATTCAGGCCATGGCGCAACAGTTGCACGAAACCTCGAAAGTTATCAGCGAATTAGAAGGGCATAGTAAAGATATTGGTAGGGTGCTGGATGTCATTCAAAGCATTGCAGAGCAAACAAACCTATTGGCATTAAATGCCGCCATTGAAGCTGCACGGGCAGGGGAGCAAGGACGTGGTTTTGCGGTTGTTGCCGATGAGGTGCGGGCGTTAGCGAAACGTACCCATGATGCAACAAAGGAAATCCACAGTATGATTAATCTGTTGCAGCAGGGGACAAATAAAGCTGTGCAAAGTATGCATGAAGGGGTTGAAGCTGCCTCCGAATGTATTACCACAGCGGATTTAGCGGGTGCGGCGCTGCGTACCATACGTGAGGCCATAGTGACCATTACCGATATGAATCACCATATTGCTAGCGCGGTGGAAGAGCAATCGAGTGTGGCAAATGAGATGAACCGAAGCGTGGTTAATGTGTCACAGTTTACCCATTCCAGCCACCAACTCGGCTGTGAAATGGTTGACCTCAATGATGAAGTGATTAGCGAAATGGATTCCCATACCGTGTTGGTTGGGCAGTTTTTAAAACGCAGTTTTAAAGTTTAGTATCGTCGCTATCCAAAGTTTGAATCAAAAGGCAATCAATCTTTGATTGCCTTTTCTTTTCTGCCATAGGGATTGAGCCTCGATTAATAACCCTGAGTAAAATCCACCTGATTTTGTAGCGGCTCTGCTGCTATATAGCGGCGATAGTTATCGCTAAAAATACCGACGATTTGCTCAGGTTGACTCGGCGCTGAGATATGGGGCGTGATAATGACGTTTGGCCTCTCCCAAATCGGATGCGTTGCAGGGAGTGGCTCCTGCATGAATACATCGAGAATGGCTTGCTGCGCAGGTTGGGCAATCAGCTGGGCATTGAGGGCATCGAGATCGAGTACATCACCGCGGCCAACATTTACCAAAATAGCATCGGCTTTGAGCTTAGCGATCATTGACTCATTCAGAAGCTGGCGCGTTTCTGGTGTACTTGGCAGTAAGTTAGTGACCACATCGCTGTGGCTTAAGCATTGTGCGAGCTGTGAGAGCGGCAAAATTACATCAAAGCCTTCGACCTCACGGCCGCTGCGATTTATCCCTGTGACATGCATGCCGAACTGTTTAGCCGTCTTGGCAACATGCTGGGCGATGGAACCTGTGCCTAAGAGTAATAATCGCATCCCTTGTAAACTGGTGCGCGTAGCACTTTGTATTTGCCAAATTTTTTGCCGCTGTTGCGCTTGGTAGAAATGGTGTCCTCGCACGTGGGCGAGCAGATAACCGAATAGATATTCGCTCATTAAGGGGCCGAAAATCCCTTTGATGTTGGTGAGTTGATAATCCTTTCTTGCCCTTGGCCCCATCAGGGCATCAATGCCCGCAAAACTGGATTGCAGCCATTGCAACTGCTTTGCATGCGGCAGTAGTGGCGCGGCAAGTTTGGGCTCGGCAAGCCAGATATCGGCCTGTGCAATATTGGTGGGATTATCATCAAGCAACTCAAGCCCGGGCAACTGCTGCGCCTCAATGAGCTGGCGATATTGTTCATTCGCCTTAGTGAGTAAGAGTAACTTGTGCCCCATGTCGTCTCCCTTTATGCTTGGTTGTCGTTATTTTTCAATATGCTGCTGTCTTGTTTTATTTTTGCAGCGCTATTTAGGTTGAATCTTATGTTTGATCAGTTAGTCGCCATTATTGGCCATTTAGGAAATATGTTGCGTCCTTGGTCCTTCGATATCGCCACGGCCATGGTGGTGTGTTTGATTTTAGTGTTTTCAGCCGATATGAATCGCATCATCAGACGGTATTTAGTTGGTCACTCTTTTATCCTGCGAACCTTGGTTTTTATCATTGTGAATGCCTTTGGTTATGGCCTATTGATCGTTAAAGCTACGCCTTGGGTGGCAAGGCAAATCGTTGCCATGCCATCCCATTGGATGTTTTTGCTGATCGTCGCCATGTTTATTTTTATCGGCTATTGGGCACAGCGAAATAGCCAAGCTTAAGGCGTTAAGTCCGTGAAATGCGGTTATTCGAAATAACCGCGATAGTCTGTATTGGTCGGGTGTGCTAGCGCCTGCATCGCACGATCGGGGTAATTGCTGAAGATGCCATCGACACCAAGTTGCTTAAGTGCATGAATATCATCGCTGTGATCGACGGTGTAAACATAAATCTTAGCACCTCTTTGGTGGGCGTCATCCACTAGAGCTTGGCTGATAAAACTCACATCTAAATGCAAAGAATATGCGTTTAGCTCGCTTACGACCGCTGCGCCATCGAGGGGAATACTGGCGAGCAAGGGCGCCACTAATGCCTGTGGCAGAGCCTGTTTAACTTGCTGTAAATAAGGATGATTAAAGGAGGAAATCAGTAATTGCTCGGTACTGAACCCTAGCTCGGTGATGGCTTTTGGATAAAGTTCGAGGAGTGGCGTTACTGTATTTACGCCTTTAAGTTCAATGTTTACCGTGGCGCGACCTGCGACCAGTTCGAGCACTTGCCAAAGCGTGGGAATGGGTTCGCCTTTAACCGTGACTTGCTCTAGGTAGCCCTTATTTACTAAATGGATAATGCCTTGGCCTGAGCTTTTATTGTCGAGCCTGCGGTCATGAAATACGACTAACTCACCTTCGACATTGTGCACATCCAACTCAATGGCTTTGGTGCCTAATTCAATCGCTTTGGCCATGGCGGCTAAGGTATTTTCTGCCACATAACCGCTGGCACCACGGTGAGCAAAAATAAGCATGTGATTTTTCCTATTAACTGCGGATTATGCCGACCTGATCGCGAGTTTGGCCATTTTTAATATGGATTTCCATTTGCGGATAGGCGAGTTCCAAGTTGTTTTCTTTAAGCTTACGGGTAATGCGTTTATGCAGATCGTGGCGTAGTGGCCAGCGTGCCGACATATCTTTTGCATAGGCTCGTACTTCATAGTCTTGAGTATGTTTACCAAAGCCCGCAAACCACACTTCTGGCTCTGGATTCGGCAGCGCATTTTCACATTCTTGCACCGCTTGATAAAGCGTTGCTTCCACTTTAGCTGGATCCGAATCGCGGGCAACCGACACATAAACAATGACACGGGTAATAGGGTCCGACAGCGACCAGTTAATCAATTGCTCGGTAATAAAAGCCTTGTTAGGAATGATAATTTCCTTTCTGTCCCAATCGATAATAGTGGTGGCACGGATCTGGATTTTACTCACAGTTCCGGTGAGATCGCGGATTGTCACCGTATCGCCAATACGCACTGGCTTTTCGAATAGAATAATCAAACCCGAGATAAAGTTGGCAAAAATCTCCTGCAAACCAAAACCGAGACCCAGTGACAAGGCTGCAATCAACCATTGCAGTTTTGACCATTCCATCCCGAGATTTGAAAAGCCAATCAGCAGGCCTAAAAATACCACTAAATAACGACTTACTGTGGTGATAGCAAAGCCAGTGCCCGGTGTCAGGTCGAGACGCTGTAGGATCATCAGCTCAAGCAAACCGGGTAAATTGGTCGCAATCATCAGCGAGAAGCCAACGACGATTAAGCCGAATAACAGCGATTTCATGGTGATGGGGAGCTGCTGCTCGACACCATTGACGCTGGTATTGGTGGTCCAGAGGGTGATGCCATCCAAGAAGGAAAACAGCGCTGTATGGGTTTGCGTCCACAGGCCAATCAAGCTGGCTAAAAACGCCAGTAGCAATAAGGAACGCACCAATCCAAGGGACTGACTCGAAATGGTTTCGAGGTCGACTACGGGTTCTTCGTAGGTATCTAAGCCATCATTGGAGCTATGGTGTGTTTCGCCCTTTTCCCGTTGGGCTAAACGCTCAGCCCGTTTCGCTTTCGCGCGGTCGAAGGCAATGCGGCGGCGCTCAATCAACATCCAACGTTTAATTAATTGATAGAGAAGTAAAAAGCTTAATCCCAATATGATCGATAGCTGTAATTGCAACAGCATTTGGAATGCGGTGAAGTAGTAGCCCCTAAAGGCGAGCCCAGCGCTCAGCAGGGGAACAGCGATCAACAATGCCCAGAGCATTTTTTGGATCAGCCGTTTGTTCTTCCCCTCTTTTTGAGCAACGCTATTTTGCCGGCTTAATAGCAAAATATCCTTGTATAACAAGAATAACACCACACAAAAACAGATAAATGCGCCGCGGCCAATGCTGTTGCGGATAAGCGAGGCATCGAGTATTTCGGTAAAGCCCATAATGCCAAGCAAGGGACTGGCGACAAATACAAAGTGTTTGAGCCTGAGCTGGCCTGCCTGAATCAGTTTTGAGGGGCGTTTGAAGTGACCTACCAATACGCCTTTATCTAGAGCAAGAATAAAAATCAATCGATACAATAGGTAAACCAATCCTATTGCTAAAATTCCCATGCCGACCGCTTGCACAAAGTTACGGTCTGATTGATAGAAAATCCATCCTGCTGCCACTATGGGGAGCGGTTTGATTAAGGCATAACCTAGGCTAAGGACTAAGGATTTGAAGGTATAAATAAATTTATCCTGAGTCACATTACCCACATAGGTTGCATAGTTGCCGAGTAATCGATTGAATTTAGGTTTTATTAAATCTTGAACCACTAAACAGAGCACTAGCAGAATGATCCACCATGACCAATAGTCGTTTTGCTCCTGCCAAGCTTTGCTCAGTTGTCCCCATTGTGCCTGTTGGATTAGCCATAGGGCGCTACGTTGAATATCGGTGAGCCAGAGCTTGTTAATGCTCGCGGCATTAGGTACCCAAAATAGATGTTCGTTTAGGGTGTTTTTTAGCGTCAGGTGCTGTTGGCTAAGCTGCTGATAATTCACTTTAAGCTTGCCTAGTTCACTCAAATACTGGTCATAACTCTGCATTAGCTGAGTCAGCAATGCTTGCTGTGAGCGCAGCAACTTAATCTGCCCCTCATTATAGAGATTGGCTTGTTCGAGTTCTTGTTCGTTGAGTGCCTGCTGTTGCTCTAGGTGATACCTGTCGAGACGCGCATCGGCGATAAGAGTTTGTAGTTTTTCATGGTTTGGCGGTTTGGGCAGCGATTGCAACATCTGCAAAAAGCGTTCGCCAAAGGCGGAATTCATTTTGACCCAAGTAATTTGCTCTTGGATATTAGCGAGTTGCTTGGCTTGGGATTGATATTGGAGCTCAGCCTGTTCTTGCTGCTCTACCACGTTATTGATTTGCAAGGTTAAGGTTTGCAGTTTTTGGCCGTAGATTTGATTGGTATCGGCGATATTGCGTGTAATCGGATCGATGACTTTAGTGGTATCAACTAAATTCTTGGCCAGCGTGGCATCGGTTTGTTGTTGGCGCTGCTTGTTGATCGCCTTATTGATAGTTTCAATAAAGGCTTCTTGCTGGCTCAATTGCTGGCGAACTAACTGTAACTGTAGCTGGGTAAGTTCGATACGCTTTTGGCTACTGGCAAGCTCGGCCTCATGTGTGGCTAGGCTCTGTTCGAAGAAAATCCGCTGTATTTGTTGTAATTCACCCGCAGGCGTATCGATAGGCGCCAATTCCGTTTTTTTATTTTGCAGCACATTTTGTCTTGCATTGGCAATGACGGAAGGCAGTAGATTATGCCGCTGTAGTAGTTCGTTGACTTGATTGCCGAGAGCCGCCTCGCTCTCTTTTAACTCAGATAGGCGTAAATAAGCCATCGAGGCTTGCTGGTTAAGATCTGTTCCTTTATCCAGCTTTAATGGCTTAGTGGCCTCTTTTAAGCCCTGATCGATGACCTTTTTATTTTTTTCAAAATCCAGCTGCGCCTGCTGAAAACTGCTCGCATTGGCCGCCAGTCTGTCAATGTTGTTTTTAAGCTCAACAATTTGATCGTCAATGCTAATATTTTGTTGCTGATTTTGGTTGTTTAGGCCAAGACGCTTGTCCAATTGCAAGGGCGAATTGGCATGGAGAGAAAAAGACAAAAAAGCAATAACGAACAATAAAATACGTGGCATATAGGCAAAAGCAATTAGAGGCGAAAGACGCACTCATCTTAGCCAACTTGGGCCAAGATTGGTATGTTTCAAATGTTCTTTTTTCGCCGTTGTGACTGGTGGGATTGATGGGTTTCAAAGATGGCGGTGGCGACTATGATGGTTCCGCCTATCAAAGTATTTACATTCAGTGCTTCACCTAAAATCAGCAAAGCCAACATGGCCCCATAAAAGGGTTGAAGGCAGGAGACTAGCCCTACTGTTTTAGCACTTAATTGGCGCAATGCCGAGGTGAACAGCGCATGGGGCGCGGCAGTAAACACGACCCCGAGCAGCACAATCAAGCCCCAGGTCTCGAGGGAGATAGTCTGTAACTCGGTTTTATGCCAAGGCATAAGAAACACCGCCGCCACTAGGGTCTGATAAAACATGGCGTGGGGGCCACTATATTGGGAAAAATAGCGTTTTTGCAGTAGGTTACGGGCGGTAAATAACATTGCCGACAGAATACCGATCGCAATTCCTAAAGTCGTGTCGTTGCCAAGATTGGCTTCGGGGATCAGCAGTACAACACCTATCAGCACGAAAATGCCGCTGATAATATCCATCAGCTTGATTTTATTGTCCGTTAATAATGGCTCGGCAATCACCGTCATCACTGGATAGGTGAAGAAGGCGATCATGCCGATGGCGACCGATGAGAGTTGCATCGCGGCAAAGTAGGTGACCCAGTGCAAGCTGACTATCACACCTAAGCCGATAGCAACCAAATAATCCTGTTTGCTGGCAAGGCTTAAGTATTTACCGCGGAATTTGATGAGCAATGCCAACACAAACGCCGCGACGACACATCTTAGGAAGGTAATATCGAGTGCGCTTAAGGGGATTAACTTTGAAAACAACGCTGTGCCGCCAAACATCAGCACAGCTAAGTGTAATTCGATTAATCCCGAAGGTTTACTGGTCTGGCTCAATTGGGTCGCCGTAGTTAGTCGGCTGACGCCTGGTTTTTCAGATTAGCAAAGGCTTGACCCATACGCGTTACGGCTTCGGGTTCAACGCCTTCGGCGAAGGTATCGATAGCATCTTTGGCAAACAGCATGACGACGGTACTGCCAAGCTTGAAGCGACCCATTTCTTCGCCTTTCTCTAAGGTAATCGCGTCAGGGCCTACCGTTGGATATTCCCAAGTGAATACTTGCTTACCGGTTGGCGGCGTAATAGTGCCTGCCCAAACGGTTTCGATGCTCGCCACAATAGTTGCACCCACTAATACCATAGCCAGTGGGCCAAGCTCGGTTTCAAAAATCGCCACAACACGTTCGTTGCGAGCAAACAGGCCTGGTACATGGCGCGCCGTTAATGGGTTAACGGAAAACAACTCACCTGGCACATAGGTCATCTTCGACAGGGTGCCTTTAATCGGCATATGGATGCGGTGATAATCCTTAGGAGCCAGATAAATTGTCGCAAAATCACCACCTTCGAAGCGTTTGGCATCTTCGGCTTGGTCGCCAAGCAAAGTGAGTGAAGAATAGTGATGGCCTTTAGCTTGGAAAATACGCCCATCCTTGATGGGACCAAGTTGGCTGACGGCGCCATCAACGGGGTGCACCATGATGTTGGCCGCAGTATTAATTGGGCGAATACCAGGCTTAAGTGCACGGGTAAAAAAGTCGTTGAAGCTTTTATAAGCCTCAGGTTCGCTCTGAGCCGCTTCGCTCATATCGATTTTATATTGCTTGATAAACCATTTAATCGCGGCAGTCGTTAATGCGCCAGCTTCGGAAGCGGCAAGTTTACCGACTAAGCGAGATAACAGGTGCTTTGGCAGCATGTACTGCAGCGCAATTTTAACTTTATCCAATTTGTGTTCCTTTCCTTTATGTTGCTCAACTTAGGTTGAGACTTGTTTTGCGTTAATTCTATTCGTTGTGATGGCTTTGTTGTACTCGTTATTCATCGCTTTGGGCGCGAAATTGCCGAGCGTGACGCTGCTCATCAAGGCTTGCGATAATACGATGGTAGTTATTAAAGCGATCTTCACTAATCTTACCCGCTTCGACTGCGGCTTTTAAGGCGCAGCCTGGGTCATCGCCGTGCTTACAATCGCGGAATTTACAGCCACCTAAAAAGTCACGAAATTCGATAAAGCACCAACCGACACGTTGGGCGGGTAAGTGCCAGAGGGCAAATTCGCGCACGCCGGGGGAGTCGATTAAATCACCACCACTCGGTAAATGCAGTAACTTAGCGGTGGTCGTGGTGTGTTGTCCAAGCCCAGAGTTGTCGGAGACATCGCCTACCAGTAGCTCGGCTTCGGGCAGTAAGGCGTTGACCAGAGAGGATTTACCCACACCAGACTGGCCAGCAAATACGCTCACTTTATCTTTCAGCAGGGCTTTAATGGTATCTAAGCCTTCGCCTAACTTACTGCTGACCTTATATACTGGATATCCAATGGCTTCGTAGCGCTTTAAGGCAGCTTCGATGGCGGGTGCTTCTTCCGGCGTTAACAGATCAATTTTGTTCAAAATGATGATCGGCGGAATATCCGTGTCTTCGGCTGCCACTAAATAGCGGTCAATAATCTGGGTGGTAAAGCTAGGTAATACGGAAGACACAATCAAAATTTGGTCGATATTCGAGGCGATAATTTTCACGCCATCGTATAAATCGGGGCGCGAGAGGGAAGAGCGTCTTGGATGCACTGCTTCCACAATGCCAGCTATACCACTATTTGCTTGGCTTTCAATAGCTAAGCGTACAATCACTTTATCGCCAGTCACTAAACTGCTAATGGTGCGGCGAATGTTGCAGCGCACAATCAGGCCATCTTCGGTTTCAATATCGGCATGTTGACCAAAGCGGGAGATCACGGTTCCGCTCTGTTCTGGGCCGAGTGAGCTATCCTGTAACTCAGGCGCATTTTTATCACCATTGTCACGATTGAGGCGTTTCTCGTGATTGGCGCGCATACGGCGTAATTGGCCTTGGCTTAGGGGTTTCTTTTTACTCACTGGTTTGTCTTCGTCAATTAGGTGATATTTTGTGTTTGAAAAAAGCAGTATGATACACGCTCTTGAATAAAAAAGCCTGAATTTAGGCTAACTGACATGATAAGGCGCAATTATGGCGGCAGACGCAAATAATCTCATTTGGATCGATCTCGAAATGACTGGGTTAGAACCCGATGTCGATAGGGTCATTGAAATTGCTACCTTAGTAACAGACCAAGAACTCAATATTATCGGTCAGGGGCCAGTGATTGCTATTCATCAATCGGATGAAGTACTGGCGGCCATGGATGATTGGAACCAAAAACATCACGGTGAATCGGGCCTCATCGATAGAGTGCGTGCCAGCCAAGTGAACGAAGCGCAGGCTGTTGCACAAACCATCGCATTTTTAGAGCAATACGTGCCTAAGGGTGTCTCGCCTATGTGTGGTAACAGCGTGGGTCAGGACCGTCGCTTCTTAAATCGTTATATGCGTGAATTGGAGGACTACTTCCATTATCGCAATCTAGACGTAAGCACGGTTAAGGAGCTAGTGAAGCGTTGGAGCCCTGAAACTATGGCAGGTTTCAAAAAGCAAAACACTCATCAAGCGCTGCAAGATATCCAAGAGTCGATCGCTGAATTACAGTATTACCGCAGCAAAGTATTTAAAATTTGACCGATCAGCAGATAAATCTGCAAGAAGGGGTTGCAGCCGCATAAATTTTTCATATAATGCGGCCTCAACTTTTTGGTGCGGGCATGATTGTCTAGTCAAATAAGTAAAGGCGACATTAGCTCAGTTGGTAGAGCGATACCTTGCCAAGGTATAGGTCATCGGTTCGAACCCGATATGTCGCTCCAAATTACAAATTTAGTGATTTACCAAGTCATTAAATGCAGGATATGCGACATTAGCTCAGTTGGCAAAGGTGGATAGACGATACCTTTGTGGATGTTGAAGGCAAATTTAGCAGCGATACAAAATGCGACATTAGCTCAGTTGGTAGAGCGATACCTTGCCAAGGTATAGGTCATCGGTTCGAACCCGATATGTCGCTCCAAATACAAATTTAGTGATTCACCAAGTCATTAAATACAAAATTATGCGACATTAGCTCAGTTGATAAAGGTTGATAGACGATACCTTTGTCGATGTTGAAGGCGAATGTGAAGCACTAATTATGCGACATTAGCTCAGTTGGTAGAGCGATACCTTGCCAAGGTATAGGTCATCGGTTCGAACCCGATATGTCGCTCCAATTTCAGACGGTTACAGTCTTAAAATGTAAATGCGACATTAGCTCAGTTGGTAGAGCGATACCTTGCCAAGGTATAGGTCATCGGTTCGAACCCGATATGTCGCTCCAATTTTCTAAATCTCCCCATAATCAAGTACTCAATTAGCATTAGCTCAGTTGTGCTTTTGATATTGCGATACCTTTCTTTTTCAAGGTATAGGTCATCGGTTCGAACCTGATATGTCGCTCCAATTTTTCTCGTTAGTCTCCCCATAAAATCTTCATCATTTCAAACTAAGTTATCGCAACTGACATAGCGCTATTTTACTTTTCTGTACACTTAACATGTCTGTTCCGTTGTTGATTATTCCAAGCATTTTTGAGCACGTTCATCGCTGCAATTTATTAACCTTTGTTTTCGTGGTTATTTTTAATACTAATGTGGTTAAGTGTTGCAGGATTTACCTGCCCTGCGGCTGTTGTCGATGATGTTTTCTATTTTGTAAAAAATAAAACAGCAAGGTTAATGCGTGATCTGCACCTTGTTTCTTCAAGATTTCCTAAATTAGATGGCGTTGCGAAAGTTAAATTATGACCTTGTTCAAATATTCGTAACGCTTTTACTTACATAATGAATCCAGACAAAGTTAATAGCGCCAAGTAGTTGGCTTAACACTGGAGTGCATTATATGCGTATTCAACAATTACGTGATTTACTTGAGTATGTGGCGAACTGCCGCTTAGATATGGCGCAACTCTATGGCCGACTGAACAATCATGCTGACTCCGCTCGAGTAAAGATGATGCTGGAGTATTTTGAATCTCATCAAAAGCATGTCGCTGAAAAATTGCGTGATTATATGGATGAGGCGCCAGCGAGGGTTCTCGATACTTGGTATAAAGACTTTGTGTTTGAAGATTTTACTAAGCGTTGCCAAGATACCATGTTACCCGCCAATATGAACGAAGATGATGTGTTGAATTTACATCTCGACTTGGAAAATCGTCTGATTGGCTTATTGGAAAAAACCGTCAACTCAACCACCGCTGAAGATGCGCGTGCGGCATTAGAAGGCTTAATTCGAGTTGAGAAAACTCAACAGCAACGATTAGTTCACAGCACTATCCGGATGGACGATATTTAACCTATCGATACCTCATCTGTGTTCGTGTAAACACTGAAAGCCAGCTAAATGCCTGTCTCTCATACACAAATCCCTGAACAATGCTCAGGGATTTTTTTTGAACTCATTCCCCGCATTGTGATCAGATCGTCTAGGGCTAAATATTCGAGGCGATTATGATGAAGATGATGGATCCAGAGCAGTGGGCGCAATGTCAATTTGGGCACGCAAACCTCAACGACCCAAGACGTACACAAAGAC